>CAZPZL010000195.1:0-5637 GCA_964590925.1 uncultured Granulicella sp. | reverse complement strand
CGAGGTAAATCCAGTTGGCGGCGCGGTAGCAGGTGCCGCGGAAACGCTCCGGATCGATAAAGGTCTCCGCCAAGTGGATCGGATGGGCGTAGAGTCGTTCCCAGTCGGCACTGAGCTGCCGCGCGGCCCGAGCCAGCACGTGGCTGGCCAAGTGACGCACGCGTACGGAAGGTAAAACCAGGAATCGGGTGTTGTACCGCCCTCCACCATGAAGCCATGAGCCTCAGGCGGCTTTGCCCAGGAGCCTCACTCAGAGCCACTCCGCCGTCACCCATGGCGGCGGCAGGTGCGTGAACCCAAACAACCGCCCCACTGTTTTCAGATCTCCGTGAAGCTTCAAGAGCGAATCCCAGCTAGGGTGCTCGCTTGGCATAGGTAGGTTGTTGACCTTGGCCGAGACCTGGCGAAACCACCTCCTGGTGATTTGGTCGAGGGCCTTCGGGCGATGGGAGGCAGAAAGCAGGCGGCACAGCACTACCCCATAGCCGACTCGCCACTCAAACAGCGGCCCGACCGAAAGCCAAGCGAGCGCTAGCTCTAGACTGGCCCCGCCGCCAAGCAATATTGCGAGGATGGGGACTCGATTTGCTGGCTTTTGTGAGAATGGCAGCGCCGCCAAAGGGAACATGAGGGGTATAGATAAACTCATGGGCACGGGTCCACAAGCGGGCCAATCCGGAGAAGGCCAGTTCGGGGCGGCACCCAGAGCTAACATCACTTTGACATCACGGACTCGTCCATGCATGACGGCGGCAAGTAGCCGCCGGGTCAGCCGATTCGCGTCTTCCTCAGACTTCCAAGACATAATTGCTCCGATTATACCAGAGAATTGCGCGCGGTCCCGGGTACCGCACGGTATTCCGGCCTGGTCCAAGGCCCCGCCTCTGGAAGCACGGGTTACTCCTGCCGACTGAAGGCGCCATACGTGGCTGCCAAATTCATGAGGCTGAGGCGCGCCGCCCGAGCGGTTCGGACCGCTCGATGGCCTGGGAAGACGTCTGCTCTTGGGCCCTGGGAAGATTTCGTGGCCGTCCCGCCACGTCGCATGACGATGTAGGGGTCGAGGAAGGTCGTCGGGGGCCATAAAGCAGCGCGACCGATGGTGCCGACTGAGCCGCCGATCTCGCACCGCGATGAAGTTCAGTTGCGGCTCAAGCCTTATGCGTCGGTTCGATTCCGACCCTCGCCTCCACTCGCGGTTTCCCTCGGAAACCCGCGAGTTTCAAGGAGAGGCCGGGTGGAAAACCCCTTAAAAAGGCCCAACGTGCACCAAAACGTGCACCAGATTTGGTAGGCTCGCCGAATCCGGCTTAATCCGGCTAAAGGCCCGCCCTATCCATTTCGCGGCGGGATCGCGTTGAACCATACTTAAATAGTATGAAAATGCGATACCGGGTCATCCAGCGCACCGACCGTGGCGGCATGTGCTACTGCGTGGACACCGTCACGGGTGCCCGCCCCAGCCTCCGTACCACCAACCGCGAGGAGGCCGAACGGATCATCCGGCACAAGAATGAGGCGGTCGAACAGCCCCATATCAACCGTAAGATCGGGCGTGCCGTCTTTCGACTCAATTAACTTTTCGGCAGTACGAAACCCAGGCGCGGAAACACGCAATTGCGATTGTGGAGGTATCTTTTGCGAAAAAATATACTGACCTTTCGCGTCGGTAGTAATTGTTCCTATTTGTGCCTGGCTATCCAGGAGTTCTACCGTGGCATTGGGCACGACTGCGCCCGATGGGTCGAAAACGGTGCCGCGAATCGAGTCGGGTACAGAAGCCAATGTTAAAGCTGCAAATGAAAAAGTAAGAGCGCAAATCAATAATCGCGTAAATCGAGACATGGTTTTCCCCTCGGAAGTAATAACTGGACCGGTCTCCTGACTCGCGATTCATCGGATAGCGGCTGCCTTCCCAGGATGCTCTCCAGTGGCAAACAAGCCGATCCTCATCGCTTACAGTTACGGGGTAGTGGCGGACTTACACCGCGCTTCCCGACATCCAGAGGCTATTCGTTAACGTTTCAAGATGATACTTCCATCTCACCAATCAAGCTGTCTTACTGATCTACGGATGAAACTGTCTTGCAATGTCCTCCAGCGCATCGAAGGCTACTGGACTTGGCATTTCGATCCGGTCATCGACGTAATAAACTCGGTTATTTCGAATCGCCGGCATACTGCTCCATCCCGGCCGCCCGCGAATCTGATCCATCGACATTTTCGATCCACGCTCTAAAAGAATGGCTTGCGGCGACCTTGCCATCACAGCCTCCAGACTTATCTGGGGCCACTCCTGCTGCAGATCGCTTGTTATCGAATGGCCGCCCGCGATCTCGATAAGTTCGGTAATAAAAGCATGTTTACCAATGGTCAAAATCGGATCGTACCAAATCGGCATCAGGACACTAACTACCGGTTTTCCACTAACTCGCCGTCGCACAGCGGCTTCGCGTTCACGCAGCCGACCGACAAGCGCTTTGGCCGAGTCTTCCCGGTTGAGGGCACGTCCTACACTCTCAATCGACGTGTATATTCCCTCAACGCCATGAGGCTTAATCGTGAATACCGGAATGCCGAGTTTTTCGATTTGCTTCAGCGCATCGCCGCGATTCATTTCACCATCCGCCAACACGAGGTCGGGATGCAGCGACAAGATCGTTTCCATCGAAGGCGACAGAGGCAGGCCGATACTTGGCTTGGATTTCGCCTGTGGCGGATACTTCACGAAATCCGTTATGGCGACAATATCCGCGCCGGCACCAAGAGCATATACATCGTCGACGACGCTTGGCAGAAGGCAGATAATCCGGTGCGGATGATCGGGAACCGTGACCACGCGTCCTGACTCATCGGTAAGTGTGCGCGCAGCGAGTGCGGGAAGTGAGAAACCGAAAATAAGCAAAACTAAAAAGCGCTTCATGCTTCAACCTCCACAGTCTGCATAAGGCGCGCGGCCTTGATCAGAGAAGTTGCAAGCGAAGAATTCCCGCGAAAATGAAGATGTACATAGCTCGCCAGTACATTCTTCCACTGGAATCCCTCAAACTCTTCGCGACCCGATAGCAAATACTTCAATCGATATGCGGTCGACAGCGTACTTTGCGAACGAACGCGCGAGCAATGGAAGCTATGTCCGCGCACTGTGGTTCCTTTTTTCCCAAGCAGACAATCCGCTGTGAATTCCACATCGACATAACCGAAATGTACAAGACGCGCTGTCATTTCGAATTCCTGCGACAATACATTCGCCATCGAGTAAGTACTTCCGTCGAGAAGTGTCAGAGACTGACCTAGATAAATCATGCCTCCGCACTCGGCGTATATTGGTTTACCCGCTTCGGCAAATGCGCGAATCTCAGTAAGCATGGAGGTGTTTTGACTGAGCGCCTCAGCGTATAACTCTGGATAGCCGCCGCCGAGATAGAGCGCATCGAGATTTGGCGGTAACGTTGCGTCCGTCATCGGGCTGAACGCGACAATTTCTGCGCCGTTCTGTCGCAGTAGATCGAAGTTATCTTCGTAATAAAATGAAAATGCCTTGTCTCGCGCAACACCGATTCGTACGCATGTTTGCTGACGATTCCGCACTGAGATCGTTTCAGTTCCTGTCGCCGTGCCTTGCCAAACAAGAGCTAGTAGCGGAGTTATATCCATATTTCGCTGTCCGGCTTGGGCAAACGCGGAAAGCAGATTTTCAGCGGACGTTGTTTCTTCGGTTGTATGCAACCCAAGATGTCTCTCGGGAATCGCGATTGTCGAATCTGTCGCGATGCGACCAAGCAATGGCGTCGCAGTGACAGAACGAATTGCCGCTTCCAGCATTTTGTAGTGGCTTTCGCTTCCAACATGGTTCAGCACTATTCCAGCAAAGCGCACATCAGGATCGAAACTTTCGAAGCCTTTGACGACGGCGGCAATACTACGTGCGCTCTTTGCCGCATCCAGCACGAGCACGACCGGCAAATCAAGCAGCTTCGCAATCTGCGCCGCGCTGCCTTCCTCGCCTCCGCCAGAAACGCCGTCATATAGGCCCATCATGCCTTCGACAACCGCTGCATCCGCCTCCCGAACGCCATTTGTAAAGATAGCCCGGTTCGCATTGCCGTCCAACATCCATGTATCGAGATTGCGCGATGGACGGCCACAAATCGCGCTGTGATGGCCGGTGTCAAGAAAATCGGGTCCGCATTTAAAAGGCTGCACGCGAAGACCACGCTCGCGCAACATCGCCATCAGCGTCAGCGCAACGGTCGTTTTGCCAACGCCGCTCGCCGTTCCGGCTACCATGAACGCAATCATGGCCGCGCTCCGATATTGCCTTTGAGTGCCAACGGAAGCCCTGCCACCAAAAGCACAACATTGTCGGCAATTGCAGCGACTCGCTGATTGAGTTCACCGAGCGCGTCGCGATATTTGCGGCCGGCCGGATAAGCCGGCACAACGCCGCTACCTACTTCGTTTGAAACCAGCACGACGGGAACCCGCGTCGTGCGCAGTGTTTCAATCAGGCTCTCGGTACGAGTTTCCAGACTTGCCGGATCCGTTTCGGCGGCTTCGAGAAGATTAGCAACAAAGACCGTCAGGCAATCGATGAGCAATATGTCAAACTCAGCCGCGCGACCCTTGAGAACCTGCGCCAGTTCCAGCGGTTCCTCAATCGTCTGCCAATGCTTGGGGCGATCTTCTTGATGACGGCGAATTTTCTGACGCATTTCATCATCGCAAGCTTGCGCTGTCGCGACGTACGCCACGCGATCAAAACGCTCGGCAAACTCCTGCGCCCAACGGCTTTTGCCGCTGCGAACGCCACCGAGCACGAGCGTGACCGGCTTGCGGTCTCTCTGCTGCATGACACACCTTCTGACCGCCTGCATTACGCACGCGGCAGCGGGATCAAAATGGTAGGCAGCTTTCTCTTGGCCGGTTCAACTCCTGGCCGGCATGGGAACGCTCTCCAACTCTCCCATCGAAGTTGGATCAAGCCTAGATTGGCATCTGGCCGGTCTCCTGACTTACGCTTCGACGAATCCGAGCAGCCTTCCCGAGTGAATCCTCAGTGGCCGGAGCAAGCTCCGTGTCAAATTCTCAGCGAACACAGTTACGGGGTAGTGGCGGAGTCGAACCGCGCTTCCCGAACACCAGATAAGCCAATTCTATATCCACACGATGCGCGATGCAACCATGTTTACTGATGAGGACGCGGGCGCAGTTTTTGACCTGAGGCGGCACGCGGAGTCATCGCTGACTGTCTGATGCCGCGCCGCTGCGCAGGAATATTTCATGCTCTAAGTTATTTGAAGCTACGATGTTATATGTCTAAAAAGTCCATAGTTCAACTGGTTAGAGCAGCAAGCTTCTGTTTTGTTTACGCAGCTTTTTGCAACTACTGAATCAGCAATTCGATAGGCGATGATTAATCTGTGCTCGAGTCTTTGCTAAGCAAATCCGAGTCGCACGGGTGATTTCTTGCACTGCGTTGCAATCTTTCCAACCGAGCACCTTGGTAAACTTTCCTTTCATATCCTTATAGACCGCGAAGAAATGCTCGGCTTTCTTCGCCAGATTAACTTGTACCATCGCTAGATAGAACGCCAGAAGCCGCGACTCGCAGAATTGCAAATCGGAGTCTCCGAC
>CAZPZL010000194.1:0-5661 GCA_964590925.1 uncultured Granulicella sp. | reverse complement strand
CGAGGAGCGCAACTTTCTCGGCATCGCACGGTCCATCGTCGATGTGGCTGAGCGGGCGCGCGGCAAGAAGCTGGCGCCAGATGAGATCTCCGGCGGCACATTTACCCTGACCAACTCCGGCATCTTCGGCGAGCAGTTCGGCTTGCCCATCATCAATCAGCCGCAGGCGGCCATCCTCGGCATTGGAGGCCTCAACAAAGAGGCGACCGTCCTCACAGACACCGACGGCAATGACTCCATCGCCATCCGCTCCATTCAGCACTTCTCGCTTGGTTTTGACCATCGCATCGTCGATGGAGCCGACGCGGGTAAGTTCATGTCCACCTTCAAGGCCTATCTTGAAAACTGGACCGAAGAGATCGGCTAGGAAATCTCTGCTAAAGTCCGCGCTTTGATTGGGCAGGACTTTAGTGCGGTTTACGATTTGCTGCAGACCATGTTGCTTGTCATTCCGTTTTTTTGTTTGTCATTCCGCAGCGTAGCGGAGGAATTCTGCTGTTGCCGTTGCTTGTTTTTCTGTTTGTCATTCCCGTAGGGAATCTGCTTTTGCTGTTGTTTTTGCCGTTGCCTACAAAGCGCCAACGGCGCGTTCTATATCAGCCTAGGCCGTAGGCCTAGGGTTGCGTCCAATACAAATAACGAGGGCTGAAGGCTGACCTGCACTTCAACGAACATCTGACTCGGGCCACCAGGTCGTATCGACATTTAGGATTGCTCGACCGTGCGTTGCATCGAAAACATTTGATTCGCATCGAAGTTATTGGGGCATTTACATCCGTCGAAACAGAAAGTAGCGGAAGAGAAAGCAGAGAGACTGGGATGACGACAAAGAACGAGGGCACGGTGAAGGCGGATTTTTCCGCCGAGATGGCGGAGTGGATTGAGGCGTTCGACCAGGTCGTCGCCGAGGAGACGACCAACGGCGCGGAGCTGCTGAAGGCGCTCCGGCAGCGCGGCGGAGAGACCGGAGTCGCTCTGCCCTACGGGCTGTCAACGCCGTTCTGCAATACGATTGCAAAGCAAGACGAGCTGCCCTACCCCGGCGATATGGACGTCGAGCGCAAGATTAAATCGCTCATTCGCTGGAATGCCATGGCGATGGTCCACGGACAGAACAAGAAGGACGCAGGGATCGGCGGACACATCTCGACCTACTCCTCCTTGGCGACTCTGCTCGAAGTCGGCTACAGCCACTTCTTCCACGCCAGCTACCCCGGCGCGGACGGCAAGGATCTGCCCGGCGACTTCATCTACTTTCAGGGGCACGCCTCGCCGGGAGTCTACGCGCGCGCGTACCTCGAAGGGCGGCTGGATGACGAGCATCTGAAGAACTATCGCCACGAGTTGCGCGATACGCCGGGTCTGGCCAGCTACCCGCATCCGTGGCTGATGCCGGAGTTCTGGAACTTCCCCACCGTATCGATGGGCATTGGCCCGCTGAACGCCATCTATCAGGCGCGCTTCATGCGCTACCTCGAAAATCGCAAGCTGATCGAGCCGACGCCGCGCAAGATCTGGGGATTCGTCGGCGACGGAGAGACCGATGAGGTCGATACGCTGGGCGCAATCTCGCTGGGCGCGCGAGAGAAGCTGGACAATCTGATTCTCGTCGTCAACTGCAATCTGCAGCGTCTGGACGGGCCAGTGCGTGGCAACAAGCGCATCGTCGATGAGCTGGAGGGAGTCTTCACCGGCGCGGGATGGAACGTCATCAAGGTGCTCTGGGGCGGCGATTGGGACCCGCTCTTCGCTCGCGACACCAAAGGACTTTTGCTGCGCAGGATGGGCGAGTGCGTCGATGGAGACTACCAGTCCTACAAGGCCAAGGGCGGCGCATACATTCGAGAGCACTTCTTCGGCAAGTACCCCGAGCTGCTGGAGATGGTGAAGGACTATACCGACGATCAGCTCTTCAACCTGCATCGTGGCGGCCACGATCCCGTCAAGGTCTTCAACGCCTACAAGCGTGCAATGGAGCACACCGGCGGACCGACTGTAGTGCTGGCGATGACAGTAAAGGGATTTGGTCTGGCTACCGCCGAGGCGCGCAACGCCACCCACTCGGAGAAGAAGCTGACCGACGAGGGGCTGGCGAAGTTCGTCATGCGTTTCTGGATTCCGCTCCCCGAAGAGGCCGCGCGCAATGCGACCTTCTATCGCCCGCCGCAGGACTCGCCCGAGTTGCAGTATATGCATGAGCGACGCCGCGCGCTGGGCGGCTACATGCCCACGCGCTCGGTCCCTGCAATCGACTTCAAAGCTCCAGGGCTGGACGAGTTCGCCGAGTGGACTGCCGGCTCCAATGGACGAGCCGTATCGACGACGATGGGATTTATCTCGATCCTGCGCCACCTGCTCAAGGACGAGAGAATCGGTCGTCAGGTGGTGCCGATCGTGCCCGACGAGGGAAGAACATTCGGCCTCGAATCGGTGATTCGTCAGGTCGGAATCTATGCGCCGGAGGGACAGCGCTACACCCCGCACGACAAGGACATGCTGCTCTTCTACCGCGAGGAGCAGGACGGCCAGATCCTCGAAGAGGGCATCACCGAGGCGGGCGCGATGGCCTCGTTCACCGCAGCCGGTCAGGCCTATTCGACCTACCGGATTCCCATGATTCCTTTCTACATGTACTACTCGATGTTCGGATTCCAGCGCATCGGCGACATGGCGTGGGCCTTTGCCGACGCGCGCGGCAAGGGCTTCCTGATGGGCGGAACAGCCGGACGAACCACCATGCTCGGCGAAGGGCTACAGCATCAGGACGGGCACAGCCATCTGCTCGCCAGCACCATCCCCACCTGTGTCAGCTACGATCCCGCGTATGTCTTCGAGCTGGCCGTGGTCTTGCAGAACGGCATCAAGCGGATGTACGAGCTGGGCGACGACTGCTTCTTCTACGTCACCATGTACAACGAGGACTACGCCATGCCCGCCATGCCGGAGGGTGCCGAAGAGGGTATCCTGCGCGGAATTTACAAGTTCCGCGCGGCGGCAAACGGCGAAGCGACACTCCAGCTCTTCGGCTCCGGCCCGATCCTCAACGAGGCTCTGCGCGCGCAGGAGATTCTCGCCGATAAATTCAATATCGCAGCCGACGTTTGGAGCGTTACCAGCTACACCGAGCTGCGCCGAGAGGCCATCGCCACCGAGCGTTGGAACCGCCTGCACCCGACTGAGGCCGAGCGCAAGACCTACATCGAGACGGCGCTTGCTGGCGCCAAGGGGCCGATCATCGCGGCCAGCGACTACATGAAGGCTCTGCCCGACGCACTGGCTCCGTGGCTTCAGGCCGAGGGACGATGCAGGTTGGTGACACTGGGCACCGACGGTTTCGGGCGCAGCGACAATCGCGAACATTTGCGGCGACACTTCGAGGTCAACGCCGAGGCAATTGTCGGAGCGGCGCTATCGCGGCTGGTGCGCGAGGGCAAGTTTGACGCGGCCAAAGCACAGGAGTCATTCGCTGAATTGGGCATCAATGCTGAGGCCACCGATCCTGCTCGCGCATAATCGTGCCACGATCTTTTAGCGTTGATTGTTGATTACAAAGGTCGCGTATAAAGAACGGCGCAGTCGAGTTTATTCTGTAGCACGGTTGATTGCGTTTTCTGTTGACCAGTGCTTTTTAAGTTGGAAGGACCCTGTGGCACGCGGTGTCCAGCGGCTATATTTGCCGGAATCCGGCGCTGCGGAACATCTGTTCGCGTCATCCACGTCCGTCACTCTGCAATGACAACGTGTGGATTTTCCATTACTTGCAGCCGCAGTAGAATCTTGCGTGCAAGTCCTGTCAGCGGTATCGCAGGCAGGCGCGATGCGCGCACCCAGCGCAGGTTGCCTGTGCCTGCCGGAACCGTGGCGCGTAGTGTGTCGGCTGCGCCTGTCGGACGTTGGCCGCCACTGGATGGGGCAAGCCGTCTCGGCGAAAACACCTGCACATAATAGTTGGTATTGGTAATGGAGTGCCGCACCCGCAGCGCTGGTTCCAGCCCCTCCACCTCGTTGAACGGAATCACTGGCAACTCGAACATTTCTGGCATCACTTTGGCGTTTTTTGGACGTCGTTCCAGCAAAACCTCGGTACTTGCGCCTCGTTTTCGAAGGTCCAGCAGATAGGCCGCCGGCAGACTCCGCTGTGCGGTCCTTGGAGACGTTACATGCTCTCCCCGCGTAGCGCACTGCGTCTTCACTGGACACCTGTCGCACAGCGGCTTGCGCGGCAGACAGATAGTCGCACCCAGTTCCATCATCGCCTGATTGTGCTGTCCGGGGGCATTTACTGCGCCAGTTGCAGATGAATTTTCCGGCGTCGGGACCAACCTCTGCGCCCGCGCGCGAATCACTGTTCGCGCGGCAGCCGTTGCCACGCCCGCCTGCCCGGTCAGCCGCAGCATCACTCGCTCCACATTGCCATCGACCACCGCAACGCTCTCGCCAAACGCGATGCTGGCAATCGCAGCCGCCGTATACTCGCCGATCCCCGGCAGCGTACGCAGGCCCGCCGTCGTCGCTGGCAACTGTCCCTTCCGCTCGCTCACAATGAACTGCGCGGCCTTGTGCAGCATTCGCGCGCGATTGTAATAACCCAACCCGGACCATGTTGCCAACACATCCGCCTCGGTCGCCAGCGCCAGCGAGACCAGTGTTGGGAATCGCCGCAAAAAGTCGTTGTAGTAGTCAATTACCGCTGCCACACGCGTCTGTTGCAGCATAATCTCCGACACCCAGATTGCGTAAGGATCGCTGGTCTCGCGCCACGGCAGCGCGCGTGCACTCTCTCCGTACCACTCCATCAGCCGCCGCCGAAAGATCGTCGCATTGATCGCTCTTGGCTTCTTTCTCGCCGTGCCATCGTCCGCCGCCTGTCGCTTCATCTTGCCAGTCTACTTCGAGCCAGCCACACTTGGCACGCCTCCGCTATCCAACCGTAACCGCTGAGCCTTACACTAATCCGCATGAAGAAAAGCCTTCCACGCCGAGCCTTCCTCCAGCAATCCGCTCTAGCTGCCTCGGCTCTGCCCTTCGCCCATCTCGCCTCCTTTGCTCAAGCAGCATCCCCTGCGCCAGCAGCAAAGCCCGCGCTCAACACTGCACCCCGCCCACACTTTCCCACCAACGACTCCGCATGGGCGGCGACCTGGGATGCAGCCCTCGCCGTACTTGCTGGCAACATTCGCTCCATGCCGCGCTACGACCACCCCGTTCTGGTTGAAGGCAGCACATACGCCGGCATCTGGCAGGAGTGCGCCCCGCAGGAGGGACTCGTCTACGGTACGCTGGCGAAGTACGTTGCGTCTCCGCCCGGCGCACTGGCCGCCGCGCGTGCCAATCACATGGCCTTCTTCGCGCAGCAGAAGCCCGACGGCCAACTGCCAGCCGCAATCAAACTGACGGATTCTGTCGGCACCACCGGCGGCTACGGTCAGATCCAGATGGTTGTGCCCATCGCTGCTACCGCGTGGGATCTCTTTCAGATCACGCACGACGAAGAGCTGCTGACCACGGCCTACGCATCGTGCTCGCGCTGGGATGCATGGCTCATGCAGTATCGCAACACGCGCAAGACTGGTCTGGTAGAGGGCTTCTGCACCTACGACACTGGCCACGACAACTCCCCTCGCTGGGCTGGAATTCCCAATCGCTGTCCCGATGCCGACG
>CAZPZL010000193.1:0-5698 GCA_964590925.1 uncultured Granulicella sp. | reverse complement strand
ACGGCCTGACGGACTCGTCGGTCGCGCAGAGCAGGGTCGGCGAGGTTGAAGTTGATGTACCAAACGTTCGAGCCGGGGCCACTGGTGGTCTGCAGATTCGCAGCCGAACGCAGGGAGTAGACCAGATCGGGCGAGAGAACGTTGCTGGCCGCATCCGCTGAGCCTTTCTGTAGCTCCAGCGCGCTGGTGATCGTGTCAGGAACGATGTTGAAGCGCAGCCACTGAATTCTCGAAGTATCGGGTGCTCCATCTATTGCGGGTTCAACGCGATGGGTGGAATTCGCAGAAATTCCGTCCGACCAGCATCCCGCAAATCGCTCCAGCACGACCTCCTTATCCTGCACCTGACTGACGAAGCGGAAGGGGCCGGAGCCGATGGGGTGCAGGCCGAAGTTCTTGCCAGAGCCGCGGGGAACAACGCCGAACAGACCATCGCTGAGGTTGAAGAGGAGGCCTGGGTCGGGCTGGTGGAGGTGGACGACCAGGGTGAGGCGGTCGCGGGATTCGGCGCGCTCGACCGAGGCGAAGGCCCCGCTCTTTGACGAGATGAGACCGGCGAGGCGAGGCTCGATCAGGCTCTCGATCGTCCATGCTACGTCGTCGGCTTCGAGCGGGCGACCATCCTGAAAGCGCACGCCGTCGCGCAGATGGAAGACCCAGGTCAGCGGGTCGGACTGCTCCCAGGCGGTCGCAAGCCACGGCGTCAGATTGTAGTGCGCATCCTTTTTGACCAGTGCGTCGAAGATCAGCTCGCCGACTCGCTCGGATTGTGCGTCGGTGCCCTGACGTGGGTCGAGATTGTTGGGACTGCTCTCCAGAATGACGACGGCAGTCACTGGAAGCGGATCGGAGCGCCGCGCTGTTTCGTGACAGCCAGAGAGCGTAAGCGCTGCAGCGAGAATGGAAGAGCGGAGTCTCATCCGAAGCTCACCTTTCCCAGAATGACTGGCCGCGCTGCACCCGTTGCCGAGGGAATATTTCCCGGCAGGCCGTGCCAGGTCAACCAGGCGAGCAGAGCGAAGGCTACGGCTTCCTTGGCTTGCGATGGAACGCCGAGCCTCTCCAGTGGTGCGACGCGCACTCCGAATGGGGCGAGCTGGGCTGTGAGCATCCGCATCAGCGTGGCGTTGCGAATCCCGCCACCGGCCACCAGCATCTCTGTCGGGTGAACGACGCGCTGCTGGCAGAAGCGCTCGTAGGCGAGGGCGACGGAGTTCGCCGTCAAGGCCGTCGCCGTGGCGATGATGTCCTCCGGTCGCGCGCCCTTGCAGAGAGCCAGAAGGCGGTCGACGAAGGCTGCGCCGAACTCCTCGCGCCCGCAGGACTTCGGTGGTGGGGCAGGGAAGTAGGGCAGCGCCGAGAGCCGTTTCAGAACCGGTTCGATGACTCGCCCGCGCGCCGCGACGGTGCCGTTTTTATCGAAGGCGCGATGAAAGAGCCGTTCCATGCAGCGGTCGATCACCATGTTCCCCGGGCCGGTGTCGAATGCGATGAGTTGATCCTGCGTACAGCCGGCGGGAAGCCAGGTGAGGTTGGCTATACCACCCAGATTCAGCAGAACGCGATTTTGCTTCGCCGAGCGGAAGAGGCAGAAGTCAAGCATCGGGACGAGCGGTGCGCCCTCACCGCCAGCGGCCAAGTCTGCCGGGCGGAGGTCGCTGACCACCATGCAACGAAGCCGTTCGGCGATGACGGCGGCCTCGCCAAGCTGCCAGGTGGAGCGGACGAGTCCGCCGAGGTGTCGCGTGGCGCGCGGCTCGTGCTGCAAGGTTTGTCCGTGGCAGCCGACGAGGGCGGGCTTGACGGCGAACTTCTTCGCAGCCGCCTCAACGCAATCGGCGTAGATCTCGCCGAGCCGCCAGTTGAGTCGGCTGATCTCGGTCGCAGTGACTGACTGGCCCTCCATGATGCGCAGTAGGGCGGCACGGAGTGGCTTGGGGTAGCTCGTCTCCAGATGGCCGAGCAGCTTGACGCGCGGCGAGTCGGCTGCGCTGCAACCGGGAGAGATGCGACAGAGCGCAACGTCCACGCCATCGGCTGAGGTTCCGCTCATCACTCCGGCGATGACCATCGACTTGGGCTTGGGCCTCACGAGCTGGCTCCCAACTCCTGCTGTAGTTCGGCCAGAAGGTTCAGTGCATCTCGCGGTGTAAGGCCATCTAAATCAACCTCTTGCAGGCGATCTATAATCCTCTGCGATAAGGGAGTGAACATCGTCATCTGGAGCGCTGGCGCTGTCTTCTCTGTCGCACTGCTCCGCGTCAGAGCTGCGCCGACCTGCTGCGACTCCGCGCGCTCGTGAAGCTTGAGAACCTCGCGGGCGCGGGCGATGACGGCGACCGGAAGGCCAGCCAGCCGGGCGACCTCGATGCCGTAGCTCTTGCTGGCCGCGCCCGTTTCCACCGTGTGCAGAAAGACGATTCCAGTGCCCGATTCCTTCACGGTCACTCGCAGATTCTTTAGGCGAGTCAGGCGGTCGGCGAGTAGCGTCAGCTCGTGGTAGTGTGTGGCAAAGAGGGCTCGCGCACCGATCTTCTCGTGGAGGTGTTCGACCGTCGCCCATGCAAGTGAAAGTCCGTCGTATGTTGCAGTTCCACGCCCCATCTCATCCAGTAGAACAAGACTTCGTGCGGTTGCCGTGTTGAGGATCGCGGCGGTCTCAGTCATTTCCACCATGAAGGTCGAGCGTCCACGGGCGACGTTGTCGCTGGCGCCGATGCGGGTGTAGATTCGGTCGACCAGACCGAGGCGCATCCGCTCTGCGGGAACAAAACAGCCGGACTGTGCCATGATAACTAGAAGTGCAGACTGTCGAAGATAAGTGCTTTTTCCGCCCATGTTAGGGCCTGTAATTAAAGCGATAGATGAAGATTTAGACTCCTCCCCCAGCCAGGCGTTAAGCGAGAGAGAATTGGCTATGAAGCGACCCGAGCCAGACTCCTCCATGCGTCGCTCGACTACTGGATGGCGAGCGGCTATGAACTCCAGCGCGCCGGAGCTGTCGAGCTGTGGGCGAACCCAGCCGCGCAGAGCCGCAAGGTGTGCAAAACTGGCGAGGAGGTCGATCTCGGCGACGCGGCGTGCAGTCTCGCGGATACGGCCTGCTGCATCGAGAAGTTGACGGCGCAGCTCGGCGAAGATGCGTCGCTCAATCTCGCCGGAGCGCTCCTGCGCGGTGAGAATCTTGGTCTCGTACTCCTTTAGCTCCGGGGTGGTGAAGCGTTCGGCGTTGACCAGCGTCTGTTTGCGTTCGTAGTCTGAAGGGACCGATCTACTATTTGCTTTAGTAACTTCCAGATAATATCCAAAGACGGAGTTGAACCTTACCTTGAGGCTTCCAATGCCCGTCCGCTGGCGCTCGCGCTCCTCGATTGCGGCTAGAGCCTGACGGCCCGAACGACCTAGTTCGCGAAGCTCGTCCAGCTCAGCGTCAACTCCTAGGCGGATTACGCCGCCGTCAGCAAAGCTCACAGGCGGTTCGTCGACGAGGACTTGAACGATTCTCTCGTGTAGGTCCTCTAGGGCGTCAAAGCCTGTGGAAGATCCTGTGGATATTCCTATTGCAGTGCTTGTGGATCGCTGGAAATATTCTCCTAACTGTCTCCATCTATTTGACTTTAATCCTCCAGCAGCATCACGCAAATCTGGTAGGCAGGCGAGGGTTGCGGCCAGCGCCATCACCTCTCTCGGCCCGGCGGAATCGAGGGCTACGCGGCCCAGTAGCCGCTCCATATCGAGCAGGCCGTTCATTGCTCGGCGAACGGCCTCGCGGGCGCGGAGATCGCTGACGGCTTCGGCAACGGCGTCGAGGCGGGCTACAATCTCTGCCATATCGCTCGACGGGCGCAGAAGTGTGGCGCGCAGGAGACGCTTTCCCATCGGGGTAGAGCAGGCGTCGAGGGTGTGGAAGAGCGTGGTCTGGGCGGATTCACCAGAGAAGAGCGGCTCGACCAGCTCCAGATTTCGCGCGCTGACGGAGTCCAGAACGAGACATTCGTCGCGAGCTAAAAATCTAATTGCATCAATGTGTTCCAGATCACCCTGCATGGTTTTTTGTAAGTAGTGGACGAGCGCACCTGCGGCGACTGCTGCCGTCTCGTGGCCGCTCAAACCCATTCCGTCCAGCGAGTGGACGGCGAGCTGCTTGCGCAGCAGCGGCAGGGCGTATTCGGCGGTGAATATCCAGTCTTCGAGGGCCGTCCGGGTACGTACACCCTCGAAGGTTGCGCTCTCATCCTTCTCCGATTCGCCGTTCAGGGAGGGAAGCAGGCCGCTGGTGGCTGCGCACATCTCTAGCCCTTCTGGGGTGAGCAGCTCGGCGGGGCGAAGTCGGCCCAACTCATCGGCGAGCTGCGGCCAGGCGGTTGGTCCGGTGAACTCCGTCGCACGAAACTCTCCGGTCGAGAGGTCCAGGAGCGCCAGCCCCACCAGTAATCCCAGGCCACTTCCACGCGTCGCAATGCTGGCCAGCCAGTTGCTCTGCTCGGCACCGAGCGCGGCGTCGACGACGGTTCCCGGGGTGAGGACTCGTGTGACCTCGCGGCGGACGATCTTCTTGGTCAGCTTGGGATCTTCCATTTGCTCGCAGAGAGCGACGCGATAGCCCTTGCGCAGCAGGCGTTGGATGTACTGCTCGGCGGCATGGTAGGGAACGCCGCACATGGGCTGCTTCTTCTCTCGGTCGCGTGCGGTGAGGGTGAGTTGCAGCTCTCGCGAGGCGACGATGGCATCCTCGTAAAATAGCTCGTAGAAGTCGCCGATGCGGCAGAACATCAGGCAATCGGGGTGGGCCTCCTTTGCGGCAAAGTACTGTCGCATCACCGGGGTCTGCATATTTGCGTCGTTGGTCGTCTCGTTGGCCATAACCAGAATGGCCAGAATACCGCACTCGGGGCTGCGACTGCCTCAGAACCTGTTTATTTCAGCCCATTAGTGGTGGAATGACAAGCATGGGGATGGTTTGGAATGAGAGGAGGAGTCAATTTTGGCATCGTAGGTGAGAAGATGTAGGGGGGACAGGGGTTGGTATTGAATTAGCAGGATGTTGAATCGGGCAGCAGAGCAACCGGGCGGGAGTAGATTGGGCGGGACAGCAACCGGGCGGGATGCGGAATCGGGCGGGATGCGGAATCGAGTGGAGAGGCTGAGAGTTTGGTTGCTGGTGGCGGCGGGGTTTCTGCTGCTGGTTGTTGCCGCGTTCATTGGCGTGGCGAGGCTGGTGCGGCACGCGCATGTGACGCTGCCCAAGGGACTGGGCATCAATATAGTGCAGGAGACCGACGGCTTTACCTACTCGCAGGCGATCAAGGGCCATACCGTCTTTACCATCCACGCGTCCAAGGCGATTACACACACCGACAACAAGGTGACGCTGCATGACGTCTCGATTGCGCTGTACGGGGAGAAGCAGGATCGCAACGACCGTATCTACGGAGATGAGTTCGAGTATGACAAGAGTGCGGGAGTGTTGCGCGCGACCGGGCTGGTTCATATTGACCTACAGACAGCGCGGGCTGGCGGAGTGGCGGCAAACGAGGGCAATATCTCCGCCGATGCGGGCAAGGTGCTGCATGTGACTACGCGGGGGCTGGTGTATCTTGAGAATCTGGGCGTGGCAGCGACCAGCGAGGCTGTGGAGTTTCAGTCGGGCGCGATCACAGGGCAGGCGACAGGAGCTGACTACAGTCGCGACACGGGA
>CAZPZL010000192.1:0-5740 GCA_964590925.1 uncultured Granulicella sp. | reverse complement strand
GAGATTGGCAGGCTGTTGATCTCCACTGCAGACAGCGTGTCGCTCAACTCACTGCTGTCGGTCTTCAGTGCGGCCACCTCATCGGCACTCACCTTGATGACTGCCGTCGCCACACCCGCCTTCATCGTCACATCCACCGACGTCGCCACCGAGGCGTTGACCACTGCATCGTTCACCGTGGTTTGCGCGAAACTCTCCGCCGTTACCTCAACACGGTACGTCCCTGGAGAAACTGATTCGATACGGAACGCCCCCACCTGATTGGTCGTCGCCATCCGCACGTCGCCAGTTTCGACCGAAGTCGCCGTCACCCGCGCTCCTGCAATCGCCGCCCGCGATGCGTCAATGACGCTGCCCGCAATGGCACCATTTGTCGCCTGTGCAAACCCAATCTGTCCCAGCGCCAGCGCAATAGCTACAGATGTCAGTTCAATAACCCTCTTCATATACAGCTCTCCTGGAGGTATCGAAGCATCTATACAGTTGTGAAATCTCAGTTCATCTGTAAAATTTCAGATGTAGTTCTATGTTGATGACTAATCAGCGAATCGGTCTGGAGCAAGATCGCTGAAGGTGTAATGCGACACACTAGGGTTAAATCATATTGGGAAATAAATTCGTGCAACCTTTTTACCCAACCACCAACCAGTTGAATGGTGTTGTTTGCTTATTATGGCATTATCCATATATATATCGGCTGAATACAACGATTCTTCAACAAGGCTATAGATAAATTCCAATCAAAAATAATCAAAGTTCTTCTCCCCCTACTCTGCAACAGAGTCGATCAGGCGTAGTTAGACTGCTTCGGCCTTCAAGGCAGTCGCACACGTAGCCTGTAGCTCAGGCCAAGGCTGGCGTCTTTCGCTTCACAGGCTCGATCTTCACATCTGGTTGCGAGGCGAAGGCCATGGTCAGTACCGGGCAGGGTGCCTCGGTGATGATGCGGTAGGCGATGTGCAGGTGTGTCTGCGAGGCCTCGAGCGAGGCTCTCCGCACACCGAGGACGATCAGCTTGGCCTTCTGCTGGCGGGCGTAGTCAACCACAGCGGTCGAGACCTCGCTGCCGTAGGTGGTGGCGCAGATAGGCGCCTCGAAGACGACGCCGCTCTCGGCGGCAAGCTCTTGCAATGCCTCACTCATGATCGTCGGCGCGGCCTGGCACTCGCTGCATGCCTCCAATGTTCGCGGCATCACGTGCAGGCAGTGCCGGGGGGCTTCGGTCAACTGCGAGAGGCAGGCAGCATAGCGGATGGCATGAATCGTGCTGAAATGGAAGTCGGTGGCAAAGACAACCGGGCCAAGGGTCTGTAGAGTCTGCTTCGGCTTGCGGGCGCGCGGACCGACAGTCAGCACAGGACACGGTGCCTGACGCAGAACCGCCTCGGTGGTCGAATCGAAGACGATCCGTTCCAGGCCGTGCAGCGCGCTGGTCCCCATAATAGTCAGGTCAATCTTCTTATTTGCGATGGTCTCCAGAATCACTGCGGTGGGAGCACCTTTGCCAAGAATGGCCTCGCACTGGACGCCCACCAGCGCAGCCTGTCGCCGCAACTCATCGAGCGACTGGCGGCACTGCTCATAGAGGCTTGGCGTATCCAGACCGTCGGACCGGATGGCATCGTTCTCAGCCTTGGACGCGTCGGCGGACGAATTGGCAACTGCCGGGACGCTTGCCGCGTTGAAGACGTGCAGAATAAACAGACTAGCTCCCAACGCGAATGCGGTGTCGACGGCCGTGCGGCAGGCCGCCTGTGATGCAACCGAGAAATCGGTCGCAACCAGCAGCCGGTCGAAGGTCGGCATCGTATCGCTCGCGGCAGTGGGGTTGGAAGTCATACTCGAACCCAAATGTTAGGTGGAATCATGAGGGAAAGCTGTGATACGGGTCACGGCTCTGTAACCAGACCAATTCGAGCAATGTAGCGAGGGATGAATCAGATAGCATTGCCATAGATGTCCTGCGCGAAGCCTCGCCGGGATGCCTTTTCACAGTACGTCGGCTGCAAATCACTCGCTGACGGAGTGGATTCGGCTCGTCCTAGACGAGTTTCGCCCCACCATTCGGGCCATTGTGCAAGATCGGAGAAGATGCAGTTACAATGAGAAGGCGAGCAACGCAAGGCAGATTTTCATCTGTTTGACGAGCCGCTCCGTTGTGGAAGGGCCTATAGCTCAATTGGTTAGAGCAGCGGACTCATAATCCGTTGGTTCCAGGTTCAAGTCCTGGTGGGCCCACCAGATTACAGTAGGTAAATCATTCAAATACAATGATATAGCTGACTCCTCGTGCCGTGTCCTCTCAGTTAAGATCAGTAAGAATTGTCAGTCCAGTTTCTATCGATGGATGCCGTTATTGGCTCCCATCAAAGGTGGTATCAAGCAAGGAGCAGACCCGGCACAGAATCAGAAGCGGTAGCCAGCGGAGAACTCTAGCTGTCTTCTGGCGGATGTGCTGGTCGGCTGCATAAAGCGCGAGGAGTTCTGCGCCCCAATATATCCGCCATAGTTTGTATGATTGGGTACGTTAAAACTGGCGATTCCAATTGAGATAGCCTTGCCGTCGTCGTCCTCCCCTTCGGTCAGCTTGAAGTCATGCTCCCACTGTAGATCCAGATTGGCGCTTCCGGCAGCCTGCAATGTGTTGCGCCCAACTCCGGCTGGACGAGCGTTACCCAGCCCAGTGTGGTAGTCATCGTAGCCAGTCGTCTCTGTGTAAGGTGCGCCGGAGTTCAGCCTGACGTTGATGCCAAGTGTCAGCCAGTGGTCTTGATTAATAGTTCCAGTCAGATTCAGCGTATGACGCCGGTCGGAGTTTGTCCGTCCCCACTCAGCATTGGGATTGTATTGATCCTGTGGAAAGCGGTTGATGCCTCCGGAGTTGCTCTCCGCACGTGAGAGCGTGTATTGAACCTGCCCGGAGAACCAACGCAAGCTCTGACTCCGCAGGGAGAGATCCATCGCGTTCACTAGTTGCCGTCCACCTGATTCAATCTGCCGAATCTGTCCAAAGTTCACGTTGGGACGCGCATAGTATGCCGTCAAGCAGATACCTACCATGGATAAATTGCGATGACAGAGCGTCTATTGACGTGGCAACGTATGGTGTAGTGTCCAGAGTTTTTCGCACATTCGATCTTCCTTGAAGCTCAGGAAGGTTGCCCAACGGAATAAGCGATGCTCTTCTGAGATCGTAATCGGCAGATCCTGTAGTTCTACGGCAAAGGCATACTCTGGTATGACTAGCGCGCCGCTTCCCCATAGGAATCCGCATACATCGACCACGGGAATGGAGGTGTATGAGCCCAGTTGCAGGTAGGAGCTCTCTGAATCGATAGACGCCTCTTCTTTTGCCTCGCGCTTGGCGGCGGCAAGCGGTGTCTCGTCTCCCTCACCGCCTCAGGCGACAAACTGCCAGTTCCCAAGTTCGTCGTCGGCGCGGGAGAAGACTGCGTACAGTATCCCGCCCTCATCTTGCCGGATGAAGGGAAGCACCAACACCTGAAACGGAGCGCGACTCACGCGACGCGCATTCCTTCTCGCCAGACTGTATGAATCAGCGGATGATCCTCCACCACGCGCACACGAATCAGATCGGCACGCTTGTCACATTCTAAGCTTCCACGATCTTCCAGGCCGACCAGACGGGCCGGGTTGAGAGTAACCGTGCAGATCGCTTCGTGCAGTGGAATCGCGGCTTTCTTCGTCAGCAAAAATGCGCCGTACAGCAGACTCGACGGAGCATAATCTGACGAGAGAACATCTACCAGTCCAGACTGCGCGAGTTCTTCTGCGGCGACGTTGCCCGAGTGCGAACGACCCAGCACTAGATTCGGCGCACCGGCAACGATCTTCATCTGCCGCTTGCGAGCAGCCTGGGCGGCCAGCATTGTGGTCGGAAACTCCGAGATTCTGACGCCTTCTGCGTGTGCCTGCTCTACATGTTCCAACGTCGTGTCGTCGTGGCTGGCCAGGATGACATCGCGTCCGGCAAGAACCGAGATCACCTCACGGCGATTCGGTTCGGAGTACCTCTCGTGACTGGCGCGACACTTTTCTACAAAGGCTTCGATCTCCTCCTGCGTCAGCTTGAAGTCCTTCTTCTCCATCGCAATGTACTTTTCCATATCGGCCCACTGGCGTTGGCCAGGGGTATGATCCATCAACGAGACCAGTCGCAGGTCAGGATGATCGCTCAGACGCGAAAACATCTCAGGGAACTTCTCCTGCGATAGTTCGGCGCGCAGATGCAGTAGGTGATCGACACGAAAGCTGCCTTGTTTTTTCGCTACTTTTGTCTGTGCTATCGCCTCTTCGACCTTGGCGAAGTCACGCACGCCTTTCCCTGTGGTGCCGACACACAGAGAGTCGAGCACAGTCGTAATTCCGGACGTAGCTAGTTGTGCATCGTGCGCGATCAGCGCTGCCATCACCGGCCAGTCTGCATTGTTGCGCGGTAACATGTGTCGTTCCAGATTATCCGTGTGCACGTCGATTAGACCGGGAAGAATATAATCTCCCTCCATATCCAATCCCTCCGGCGAAGAGCACTGCCCACTGAAGATTGCTTCAATCAGGCCATTGCGCAATAAGAGTGTCCCCACTATGATCTCCGTTGGAGTAATTATCTTCGCATTCTTCAGAACAAGTGTTTCGGCCATTATGATTCCTTATATTCCGCAATTTCGAGCAGAGTATGATCTCAGAAAAGTAGACGAGCACGACGGTCGCATCGACCACCGTGCTCGTTATCCTGGTTAAAGCTAGAAGGTGAAGCGTCCGCTGAGCTGACACTCACGCGGAGCGTTGGTCTGAGTGGTTGACTTGAGGCCAAACGTCGTAGAGCTATTCACATTGACTCCGGGTTCATTGAAAACCACCGAGTTGGGAGCGTTGAGTGCCTCGAACCGAATCAGCAAGCCCATACGATCACCGTGAATTCTGGTCTGTTTCTGAATGAAGACATCGAGGTTTTGATAGTTAGGATAGCGAACATTCGACAGCCAGCGCGAAGCGTTACCGAACATATACGCAGGCGTTGCAGTAAACGCTGCCGGATTGAATGCCTGATTGGCAGCCGTGGGTTTAATGCTGATTCCGGGTGCGATGGTTGGGCGCAGCACAGCGTTGCCAACAAGTGATGTAGCTGTCTGAGTAAGCTGAACCGGTAGTCCAGTATTGAACTTGTACGCATCGCCGATCTGCCAGCCACCAGCCACATACGCAGCGATACCAGAGTTCAGCCACATCTTGCTTTTTCCGAAGGGCAGCTCATAGATTGCATTTTCGGTAAAGACATGAGTCGAGTCCTGCTCGGAGATGGAACGTTCGCAGTGCAGGCAACCGTTGTCCTGAATACTGGCCGTGCTACTGCTGTCGCCACTCTGATCGATGGCCTTGCTGAAGGTGTAGCCCACCAGAACCGAGAGACCGCTTGACTCGCGGTGCTGTAGTGTCGTCTGTAGCGCCCTGTACGTGGAGTGCGCCCAACCCACGTCAATCGGCTCGAAGTTGCCGAACTGCGGAAAGGCGCGGAGGAGGTATCCGGCTGGCGTCGTTGCGGCGGATAGATTGTCTACCGCGCTGGAATCTGTGATGACACCGGAGAAGGGATTTGCAACTGCTGTCGAAAGTGCCGTACATGTCTTTCCTGTCGGATCGGCTGCCAGACACTTGGACGCCAGCACGGTATCGCTGAGTTGATTCAACTGAAATGCCGTTCTCAGGCGAACTCCCTCAT
>CAZPZL010000191.1:0-5777 GCA_964590925.1 uncultured Granulicella sp. | reverse complement strand
GGGGAAGATTGTTCGCTACGTTAGCGCCGAACGCGACGCCACCGAGGAGCTTCCTGTCGATCTAGTCGACTGGGACGCAACCCGCCGGTGGGAGAGGCAGCACTCCGAGCCGGACGCTCGCGATGTAGCGGAGTCGCAAGCTCCAGCACCCGCCATTGACCCTGAGCTATTGCGCGAGGAGGCCGACCGTGCTGCCTGGACGCCCGAGGTCGTGCCCGACCTCCACCTTCCTGAGCAGGACAGCGTCCTCGCGCTCGACAGCTTCCGCGGAACGCCGGAGCTGGTGCCATTGGTGCAGTCTGACGGTGAGCTGAATCGCGTCACCGGACACAACGTGCTGAAGCTGGCCATCAATCCGCGTTCAGCCTCGCACCAAATTGAG
Source organism: uncultured Granulicella sp. (assembly GCA_964590925.1). Classification (GTDB taxonomy): domain Bacteria; phylum Acidobacteriota; class Terriglobia; order Terriglobales; family Acidobacteriaceae; genus Edaphobacter. The sequence continues at coordinate 5,395 of CAZPZL010000191.1, read as the reverse complement.
CAGTTGAAGGGCGTCGAAGCTCTGGTGCAGTTGCATACGTCAACGCCCGCGATCTATCTGCGCCTAGGCGATGATACGGGCGTCTTTCGCGGCGGGACTCCGCTGGTGGTCGACACGCATGGGGTTGGTGCAGGCGCGAAGAAAGACTCCAGCGGCGGCTCGCCCGACAGTGGTTATGTACTGGTGCGCGCCGACGTTCGCACGGATGCGCGCGTTCTTGCCAGCTTCAATATTGGTGTGTTGGGCGGGTCGGCGAAGTCGCAGCAGAACGTCATCGAGACGACCAGCGAACTGCTGGCGGGCGGTCACTGGATGAAATTGACGCCGCGTCGTCCTCTCGATGTGGGCGAGTACGCGCTGATCGAGATCATCTCCAACAACGAGATCAACCTAGGCGTATGGGACTTTGGCGTACATCCGGCGGCGGGTGAGAATCGCGACACGATCACGCCACAGCCGAAGCATCCGCTCACGCTTGAACACCGCGAACCGCAATAGCAATATTGTCCAATGCAGTCATTTTTACCATTTTCGTTGTTGCAATACTCGTCACGGGAGCGCCATTTGTATGGAACTGCTTGGAATTGCCACCCGAAGCCTGGCGTGACTCGCCAAGCAGCCGCCTACCACCCGTCCCAAGTCCATGCGATATTCTTCTCTACCACGCGTGGTAGAAACCGTCGCGTTCTTTGATATGCACCTCAGTGTTGAAGAGGTTGCTGAGGACGGGCGCGGTGAGCAGGTCCTTCTTCACTCCGTCAGCGACGATTCGTCCGTCGCGCATCAGGATCACGCGGCGCATCTCCGGCAGGATGTCTGCGATCTGGTGGGTGATGAGCAGAATCCCCGTACCTTGTTGGGCTAGACGACGCAGCATTGTGCGCAGTTCGCGCTGAGCCGCCAGGTCCAATGCGTTGGAGGGCTCGTCGAGAAGAAGCATCTGGCTACATGCATGGGAGTCGTCGCTCCCATTTGTCGCGGCTCTAGCACTTGCTGCTGAGCCGACCAGAGCGCGACCAATCATTACGCGGCGCTGCTGTCCCGCAGACATCTCGCCGACCAGTTTGTCGGCGATGCCGACGGCTCCCACCTGCTCCAGAACCCAGGCGGCACGCGCGCGCATCGCGTCGGTGACAGTAAGGTTTGGCCACAGTGTTGAACTGGAGAAAAAGCCCGTCAAGACAGCATCGCGTCCAGTAGTCTTCAACATTGGTTTGCCGGGAAGTTCATCCGAGACGACGCCGAGACGACGCTTTAGTTCGGTCAAGTCCCAGCGCTCTCGACCAAAGATGCGGACGCGCGTGCCACCGAGGGTGAGCGGGTAACACTCGCAGGTTATGGTCTTGATGAGCGTCGATTTGCCGCAACCGTTTGGGCCGAGGATGGCAATCTGCTCGCCCACCTCCACATGCAGATTGATCTGGTGCAGCACGGTCGTTTGACCGCGCGCTACGCTAACATCTTTCAACTCAAGAAACGGTTGCATAGCTTCCAGAATAATCGTCCTGCAACCAATTGCGTCACGACGCCCTTTATAATTGACCCTATTGCAGCGAGATTTGACGCCTAGACGATGCCAGACCAAGACAATCCGCCTCAATCCGCCCGCATTGCAACCGCTCTGCTTCTACTCGTAGCCGCTCTTTGGTGTTTCTACTGGTTTGTCCACTCGTGGGGCTACTTGGAGGACGACGCGTACATTCATCTGGAATTTGCTCGCAGCCTTGACGCGGGGCGAGGCTTCGCCTTCAACGGTCGCGTCGCCGCCGGAGACACTGCTCCGCTATGGGTCATTCTGCTTGCGGGAATGCACAAACTCATTCCCAACTGGCTGGTCGCGGACAAGACGCTCACTGTGCTCGGCGCGGCCTTTGGACTTAGTGGAGCTTACGCCTACGCGCGTCGACTTGGTTCGCAACTGCTTCCATCGAGTTTTATTGCAGCGATCTTTCCCGCGGCAGTTGTGCTGCTGCTGGTGGCGAATCCCGACACTTGTTATTGGATCTTTTCTGGGATGGAGCCGCTGGCCGCTTCTGGTCTGGCCTTCTGGGCAATGCTGGCGGCAACGCGAGCGCGGCCTACGACGAAAAGCCTGCTGACGGCATCGCTGATGGCTGGCCTCGCTCCGCTACTGCGGCCGGAGATGATCTTTTTGTCTGCGTTGCTACTGTTGCCGCTCCTCGGCCAGTGGCGCAGGCTTCCTGGATCTGGTGCCAAGTTGGGAACCTTTCTTGCCAGTCTGCTACTGATCGCAAGCCCGGTCGTACTCTGGTCTGCCTACGCTCTGCACGCCTTCGGGCATCTGCTGCCCAACACTAACGCCGCCAAACGCGCGCCGGTGGGCGAGTCCGTTGTACGCCATATCATTCTGCTCTACACCTCCGGCTTCCCGCTGATCGCCTTTGGCGCTGTTGCCGGAATCATATATCTGTTGCTGCGTTTCGGCTCAGTCCGTTGTTTAATACGCCAAGCCGTTGCCAGCACTCTCTCGTACTCCACGGATGCTGTGCAGAATTGCGAACTTCCTCTCAGTAGCTGGCTCTTTATTCTCTGGCCAGTGATTGCAACCTTCTTTTATATCGCGAATCACACCTACGTACAGACGCGCTACATTCTGGCGACGGCTCCAGCGCTCACGATTGTGATTCTTCTCGCTGTCATTGCGAAGTCTCGGCGCGGCGGCAGCGCCTTGTACGCAACAGCGCTGATTGCGGCCCTTACCACCAGCAGCGTTATCGTTCGCCCGTTCATTCGCAACAAGGCGATCAACTGCGGGGCCGTACGCGACTTTGCCCTGTATATGCACGACCATCTGCCCCCGGACGCGCCGGTTGCGGTTTACGCTATCGGCGAGTTAGCCTTCGTCTCTCAGCACCCGATCATCGACATGGGTGGTATCACTCGACCGGAAGCTATTCCCTACCTTCTTGCCGGTTCGCCCAATGCCATGCTGCGCTGGCTGCGCTCCGAGGGTGCGCAGTACTACGTCGGCGACTCGCCGGAGTCCGACGCCGTCCTCGTCTACTCGGTCAACGAGCGATACACCAACTGGACCGCCCATACTGCACTGTTCTCGACGTCGCAAACAATGGCCCTGTGGAAGCTTGCGCCCAGACCCGCACGCTAGGAGCAACATAATCGAAACACATCGGCATGTACTGAGCCGGATTCCTTGAATATCCGAAAGAAGCGTATTTTTAGCATCATCCCTGTTGGTTGGGAGAATTTAGAGAGTGTTATTCTGGCCCCGAATTTGCGGGGCGTCACTCTACACCATCGTGTGGAAACGCTCTAATATAGATTCAACACTTTGTGCTTGTCAGCATGTTGATATGGATAAGGAGAATTATGAGATCGATTCGGACTTCCTTGGTTATGGCATCTGTTTGCGTGGCACTTGGTCTTACAGTGGGTGCGCAGGCGGAGGTGAGGCCTTCAGCTCTGTTTGGCGATCATGCGGTGTTGCAGAGTGGGATGGTAGTGCCGATCTGGGGGAAGGCCGACGCGGGGGAGCGCGTGACGGTGACGTTGGCGAGTCAGAGCCGCTCGGCAGTGGCCGACGCGCAGGGTAAGTGGACCGTGAGCTTGGTCAACTTGAAGGCCGGTGGGCCGTTCGAGATGACAATTGCGGGCAAGAACACAATCACGGTAAAAGATGTTTTAGTGGGCGAGGTTTGGCTGGGGTCGGGGCAGTCGAATATGAGCTTTACGGTCTCGAAGGCGCACGCTTCGTACGCAGGAATGCTGGACGAAGAGAAGGTGATTGCTGCGGCAAATTATCCGCAGGTGCGCATGTTCACAGTGAAGATGGCGAAGAGCTACGAGCCGCAGTCAGAGGTGGTGGGCGAGTGGCAGGTCTGTTCGCCATCAGTGGTTGGGGATTGGTCGGCGGTGGGGTATCTATTTGCCCGAAATCTGAATCGGGCGTTGAAGGAGCCGGTCGGCATGATTCTATCGGCGTATGGAGCGAGTACGGCGGAGGCTTGGGTTCCGCGCGAGGCGCTGGTGGGGGATACGTTGCTGAAACCGATGCTGGACAGGTTCGACGCGCGCGAGGAGTTCTTCAAGACACATCCCGGAGCGATGGACGATCAGGCACCGGGCGCAGTGCAAACGCTGAATGCGCGGGCGAGCAAGCCAGCTCCGCTGCGCGATCCAGTGCAGGACCAGCACCAGCCTACAGTACTATTCAACGCAATGATTGCACCGGTGATTCCGTATGCGATTCGCGGGGCAATCTGGTATCAGGGCGAGTCGATTGTGGGTGGCAAGCCAGGGGTTACGCTTTATCCGCATGTGATGGAGACGCTGGTGAGTGAGTGGCGCAGGCGCTGGCATGAGGGTGAGTTTCCGTTCTACGCAGTACAGTTGGCGGCGCTGAAAAACTCAAGCAACAATCCCATGGTGCGCGAGGCGCAGGCGAAGATACTGTCACTGCCGAAGACCGGGTTGGCGGTGACGATCGACATTGGCGATCCGACCAACGTGCATCCAAAGAACAAGGAGCCGCTGGGGGATCGGCTGTCGAAGATTGCGCTGGCCAATGCTTATGGGCGGAAGATCGAGTTCTCAGGACCGGTGTATGCGTCGGCGAAGGTGGACGGGGGGACGATTCGTGTAAAGTTCGCACACGCTTCAGGTTTGAAGACGCGAGACGGCGGGGCGCTGAAGTGGTTCCAGATTGCGGGCGCGGACGAGAAGTTCGTGGATGCGGAGGCGATGATTGTGGGTGACTCCGTGGTCGTCAGCAGCGCTCAGGTGAGTGCACCGGTAGCGGTTCGCTACGCGTGGGACAACTATCCTGACAAGGCTAACCTGGTGAATGCGGCGGAATTGCCAGCGGCGCCGTTTCGGACGGATTCTTTTGACGCACTCAGCAGTATCGCGAAGGAGTTTACCGGGAAGTAGCCATTCTATGCAGATGGGCGGGGCGTAGAAATTTTTCGAATGCCGTAAGAATCCGCCCCAACTGCAGCCTGCGAAGTATGCTGCAACCGACATGCCAGCGTATCTTACTGATTTGTTTGGTGGCGGTGGACAGAATCGAACTGTCGACCTACGGGTTATGAGTCCGTCGCTCTAACCATCTGAGCTACACCGCCAGGTAAAAAGAGGGGCTGCACGTGGGCTGGAATCGCGTGCCGGCCCGGTGCAAATTGCGCTCATGTCCCGTGTCGGGATTCGAATGCACAACTTAGCTATGATACTTGAAACCGCCGCGCGAGTGAAGCGGAGGATAGGGCTGCTCCTAGCAGCCCGTGGTGAAAGTCGGCGATTGATGCGATACAAGCATCATAGCGGCGCGGTCGTCGAGTGGGTCGGAAAAAATGAAGTTACAAATTATATCCCAGAACGAAAACAGGCAGGCAAGCGCAACTGGGACGGAAAGCAGAGC
>CAZPZL010000190.1:0-5787 GCA_964590925.1 uncultured Granulicella sp. | reverse complement strand
GATCAGCATTTCACTCAACCCCAGGCCCATCGTGTGGGTGCCCGGGGCTTGGATACATGCACGCGCGATCCACGGATTGACGTCGGATTCTCCGATGCCGCTCAGCCCCTCGTCGGTGTGAATCTCCCCGACGATGTCGTCTTGAGCGGAACTGGTCGAACCCACGTCATAGGCAGGATCGAGGAGGATGTGACAGTCGATCTTTGTGATCTTCATATCGGCATAATTCCAATGATCGATCATGCTAGCACAACTGAGATTCAAGCGCTAGATCCATCTACGCGGACATTCCTGTCCAGTTTCCGCCTCCTGGGTACTTGTCGGCGCGGAGGGCCTGCAGAGGCTCTGTCTGATTGACAAAGTGAGAACTGCAACCATATGATCGATTATTAAATATGATCTTCGGTCGAGTAAAGACACCGACATTGCGGGGCCAGATCACCGAGCAGATCAGGGAGGCCATTCTCCATGGCCAACTCAAGGCCGGTGAGCGGATCGTTGAACGGACCTTGGCAGCCCAATTCGGCGCCAGCCTGACGGCCATCCGAGAGGCGATCATCACCCTCGAGACCGAGGGATTTGTCACCAAGAAGCCGAACACTTCCACCTGCATCACTCAGCTCACCGCCGAGGATGTAGAGTCGATTTTTGAAGTGCGTCTGCTCCTGGAACCATATGTCGTCGCCAAGGCCGCGCAGCTCGCCACTGCGGAGCAGCGGAGCAACTTGGAGGAGGCCTACCTCGAGATGGTCGATGCCGCACGCCATGGTGATCTCCGAGCCTACGTCGCCAGGGACTACGCCTGGCACGCCGCAGTCTGGGCCGTCGTCGGGAATGAGTACCTTCAGACTGTCCTCCAACGCGTCACAGTGCCTTTGTTCAGCTACAGTTCCATCCGCTTCTCGGAGGGAGGTGCGTTCGACCTTCTGAACGATGCCACCTCACACTCGGCCCTGCTAGAGCAAATCAAGGCGGGGAATGCTGAAGGCGCCCGCGAGTGTACGGAAAAAGCGCTGAAAGAGTGGCATGCCTCGATCCGCGCTTTTGCCCACGCGAGAGAGGCCGTAGCGACCAAGAAGTCCAGCCAGGCGTAACTCAGCTCACACTCCCGGTAGCGCATTTCACGCAGTATCGTCCTCGCGGATAGCGCTGTCCAAGTAATTCGAGGCCTTGGCGATGCTGAGGAAAAGACCATATACGCGTCAACGCGCAGGTAGTTCAGTGCTCGCGCAGCAAACGCATAAGGCCTCGGGGTTCGTCCGGATCATTTGGCAACATTTGCTCCTTATGTTCTTTCACCTTCGCGAGCGACGCAGGAGTCTCGCCGATTTAGGCTCTCGAAGCATGACCACTGCGCCCTTTTTCGCGCTCCTTTCGTGGCTCGGCCGCAAGGGGTCAACAGCGCGGCCATGGCCCGATACCGATCGGATCTGATTGAAGCGAAACGACTTCTGTCCGGTGGCTCATTCTCCGGTTCGAACTTATCTCGCTTCGGTAGCCAGTCCGCTCTCTCCGCCGGTTCGCACCGACCAGCCGATCTCGTCCAGCCGCAAGATGCCCGTTCAACCACACTTCCGCGCTGTAGTTGATGGAGTCGAAGTGCAGCCAAACGTGAGTCCCTGGCGCGAAGCGTGGCAGCGAGAAGGTTCTGCGAAACCACCACGGATCTGTCCACGGATTCCGTTTGTCAGGCAGATGGCTGTACTGGCTCAGGTTCTGCGCTTTGTTGTATTCGTCCGAGGCGTCGGGAATCTCGAAGCTGTTCAATCCGCAACGCAAGTCAGGGTACACGCCGACCTTCGTCTGTGCGCCGAGCACCGTGCCTGGCAGTTTGGCGGGGTACCAACCTTGCGGACGAAATCTGGCGGAGGAGACGACTTCGCCGCCTTCTTTCACTACGGTCGAAGAGTTCTTCTGCCAAACGCCATTCAGACTGGTCCGCGCCCCAGCCATCGGTGCGCTGGCAAGCACGCCGGCCAAACCGAACGCAAAAGTCGCGGTGCGCATCATCGTCTTCATCGGATCATCTCCAAGTCGCCAATTGGCGCGCCGGGCTCCTCTTGTCGTTTCCGGGACGAGAACAAATCCGGCGCGCGTGTGAATCCCCTGATATTGGTTGAGCCATGCGCGGCCCTCGCACGCCAACTTCCGCAGGCCAGTTTCTCTCCACTCTCTGCCTCATGATGATAGGATGCCCTGGAAACTACCCATGCGATTCATCGTCGCACTGACATTGTTGCTGACCGCGACCGCCGCCGCTGCCGCGCAGAGCCATGCCCAATTGCAGGCTCGCTTGGACGTGTATCGCGCGGAACTCATGGCGCTTCGCCGCGGCCGACCACAACGCGAACTGCCGGACGTCCGATTCTTCCTATTCGGCATGGGCGCCCGTGACAAGTTCATTTACCAGGATGGAGTTCTGCGGGCGTTGCCTTCAGGGCGCGTTCTCCACCAATGGAATGTGATCTCTTCGCTGATTGTCCCGCCTCTCTACACCGTGTGGCTGCTCACGTCGGACAACCACCGCGTCGTGATTCGCGAAGACGAGAAAGGTCTGTGGCTCGAAGAAGACGACCGAAAGAAGGCGCTGACAGAAGCTCCGCTGCACTTGCCCGAGTTCAGCGGCCACCCGTATGCCAACGTCCTCAAGGTGCTGCACCACGAGATTCTGGTGAACATCGCGGATGGCAAGCCGTTGCCGAATATGTTGGCGTACTCGAACCCGTGGTACCGCGACGGAGCGATGATGTCGATGGTGCTGGCGCGCACTGGCAACCTGGATCTGGTGAAGCCGTGGATCGTCGCTCTGCGCGAGCCCTACGATGGTAACAACCAGTCGCACGGTGTCCCCGAGACCGAGGCTGACAACCTCGGTCAGGCGCTCTATCTGATCTCGCTCGCCGGCGACCGCATGCATCCTCTGCTGCCCGCGCTTCTCAGGCAGGTCGAGCGTTTTCGCCAGGAGGATTCGGGTAAGGTCTTCATCCAGGGCCGCAGCGACTTCGGTCTCCACCCGGCCTATCAGACCAAGTGGCTGAAGTTCGGTCTGCGCTCGCTCACCCTACCTGACGTCTACAGCGTGCCGCTCATAGTGGATAGCTACTCTGCGCTGTTCTGGTGGGACTACAAGCAGGAACACGTCGAGGGGGCGCGCTTCAGCGCTGCTCTCGGGCGAGACTACCCCTATCTCGCTTGGGCCGAAGATCACTTCTACGGTGAGACGCGCGGACCCATGTCGAATCGAGACTACCCGTTGAGCTGGGAAGCCAACGCCAGCCAAGCCGACTACGAGCGCCTAAGAATCGTCTCCCCGAGCTACGTGCGACAGCGACTCTGCGCACCGCATACCTGGCACGCGGCAGAGATGTTCCTGTACCTCGTGGACGCCCAGCGCTAGCCGCTGACGGAGTTGGCACCATCGACAGCGGCTAGAACGACTTCAACATTGGCGCTTGGACGGCCGCACGGGAAGACCGGGATGTGACGGAGTTCAGTTGTCGATCCACGCGCCCATGAAGGTGGAAGAATCTCCGTAGTGTCTTGCCGGGCGCCGATCGTCCCGATGACCTCGAAGAGGCCACTGGGTTCCCATGGGCGAATTGATCTCGCCGGTCCTGGAAAGGGATCGCGCCCTGGCTGCCGCGTCGCGGCGTTTGCCTCGGCCGGTGGTTCGCGGCTCCAGCCTACTTCATCCCATCCAGACTGGTTCTACCCGTCTGCGGATTGGGTGGCCTCTCTTGGACTTTTATTTGCAGCGGCTTACGGCAGATCTAAGGAGGGTTATAAACGGTATGTGACGTTCACGCCGAGTCGTTGCGGGCACGATCATGGAGCGTGGAGTCATTGCGCCTCCTTCTGTGTCCACGCCTTCGCTTCGATTCATGACCATTCTTCGGAACCTAGCTGTGTCAGCTTTGATTTGCTTTGCTGCGTCGGCCGCGCCCACGGCTTCCGAACGTAAGTACGACGCCGCAGTCCGGTTAATGCAGCAAGGGAGGTTCACGGAAGCTGAGGCCGCCCTCAAGGGCGCACTTGGTGAATCGCCTAGCAACGTTACTCTCTTGAGCCTCCTGGGCGTCGTCCTCGATCAGCAGCAGCGTTACGCGGATGCTGAGCCGTACTACAAACAGGCCATCACACTCGCACCGGCATCGGCTTCTGTTTTGAATAACTTCGGGAGTCACTGCCTGTTGTTGGGCCGGCCCGACGAGGCCGAAGGCTACTTTAGGAAGGCGCTCGTGGCCGATCCGAACCACGCCAATGCAAATCTGCAAATGGCTCGTCTTGACGTAGACCGCCACATGGGCAAGCAGGCGCTCCTACACCTGGCGAAGCTCCCGCCCAATGCGGCTGGCGGCCCAGATGTACGGCTCTTGCGGGTTAGAGCCCTGCGCTGGTCCGGCCGACAAGCCGAGGCGCTGCCCCTCGTTCGCCGTTTGCGGGCAACACTGGGTGAAAAGCCGGCTTTCCAGTTCGCGCTCGGACTCGCGCTTGCGGAACTGGGTCAGTTCCACGATGCCGAGCAGATGTTCATCCGTGTGCTCCGGAGCGATCCGACGGATTTCTTGGCGCTATACAATCTGGGCCTTGCCGCCGAGCGCGGCGGGCAGTTTGATCGCGCGCGCCAGGCGTGGGAGACGGCCGTGCGAGTGCGGCCCGACGATCGCGACCTACGATCTCACCTGGCCCAGGCGACCGGTGCAAGCGGTTCCCAGGCAGCAGGTCGAACTCCGCCACCGCAGTCCATCGATGCAGAAAGCCGCCTGAAGGAACTCGATCAGGCCGCTGCATTGCGGCGAGGGGCAGACTACTTCGTGCAGCGCGCGGGACTATTAGACGAACTGGGCCGCGTGGACGAGGCCTGCAATGCGCTCGCAAGCGCCCGCAAGCAGGGCATGGATTCCGCTCGCAACTACATCGATGCGGCCCGGCTGTACGCGAGATACGAGCGGTTGAAAGAGGCGGGCGAGCTACTTGCCGAGGGCGTGGCGAGATTCCCGAATGAACGCGATCTGCTGCTTATGCAAGCGACATTGCTCGAATTGGACGACAAGACCCGCGAGGCAATGGATGCTCTGAAACGCATTCGGGAGCGCTGGCCGGAGTGTGGGCGCGTGTATCTCCTGCTCGGGGTCGTGCTGGAGGAACACGAGAATCCGGACCTGGCCAAGCCCTACCTGGAAATGGCGATCAAGCTCGGCGAACGCGGGTCCGAAGCCTACTACCGCCTGGCTGAGACGATTTGGCGGGCGAATCCGGACGATTCCGAGAAGGCGGCGGCGGCGGTCTACAAGGCTCTGGAACTCGATCCAATGAACCCGTCTTCCCTCCTGCTAGCGGGGGGCATCGAGGTCGAGCGCGCCGAATACGAGAAGGCGGCCGGTCATCTTGTCGACGCCGTGCGGCTGGCCCCACAAACGTCGCGTGCGCACTATCTGCTCAGTCAGGCTTACAGCGGCCTTGGCCAACGCGAAACGGCAGCCGCCGAAGCGAAGCTCTTCGAGCGGATGAAGCTCCGCGAGAATAGCGAGAAACGCCGCCCGCCCGAAGGCGCGTCGCTGAAACCAAGGCCCGATCCTGCCTTGCCGCGGCCGAAGGAGTTCAAATGACGCGCCGGCAGTGGCTGGCCATGTTGGCTGCGAGTTCTTCCCTATCGGCCCAAGGCCCAGGGGGAATGGCCTCTTATGGCCTGAAAGGCAATCGGCGAAAGCCCTCCGGCTTACCGTTCAACGCCACTTTCCAAGACGTGGGCATGCGTGCCGGGCTTCACCACCCGTCGATCTACGG
>CAZPZL010000189.1:0-5809 GCA_964590925.1 uncultured Granulicella sp. | reverse complement strand
CCCAGCCGAAGATGATCTGCGACATCCATCGCCGGTTTCTGGAGGCGGGCGCGGATATTATCGAGACCAATACGTTTGGCGCAACCAGTATTACGCAGAGCGAGTTCTTCGTGGACGATCCGCGTGAGACTGGCGGGAGAAAAGATCCGGAGTTTTATCAAAAGATCATTGACGACAAAATGCTGCATGATCTGGCGTGGGAGATCAACGAAACCTCGGCGCGGCAGTGTCGACAGTGGGCCGACCGCGTAGCCAACGATACCGGGCGGCAGCGATTTGTCGCCGGTGCGATTGGGCCGCTGACGGTCTCGCTCTCGAACTCGCCCGACGCCGACGACGCGGGCTTTCGCGTCGTCACCTTCGACCAAGTGCGCGATGCCTACAAGCTGCAGACGCGCGCGTTGATCGCAGGCGGTGTAGACACGCTGTTGGTGGAGACGATCTTCGATTCGCTCAACGCGAAGGCCGCGCTGGTGGCCATCCGCGAGGTCTTCGACGAGGATGACTTTGCGGCAAAGGGGACGGAGCTGCCGGTGATGATCTCGGCGGCGGTGGGGCGTGGCGGCGAGACGCTGATCTCTGCGCAGACGACCGAGGCCTTCTGGAATGCAGTGCAGCATGTGAGACCACTGTCGGTGGGACTGAATTGTTCGCTGGGGCCGAATTTGATGTATCCATTTTTGAGCGAGCTGGCGGAGAAGGCGAATGTCGCCATCTCGTGCTATCCCAATGCAGGACTGCCGAATCCGCTCTCGGAGACGGGCTTTGACCTAGAGCCGCCTGATATGGCGCGCTATCTGGGCGAGTTTGCAGAGGGCGGACTGATCAACATTGCGGGCGGATGTTGCGGCAATACGCCGGAGCATATTGCGGCAATTGCGCGCGCGCTCGACGGCAAGGCTCCACGGAAATACGGGGTGCGGGCATGAGCGCGAGGATCGAGCAGAAGCCGCTGCGACTATCTGGATCGCAGCCATTCACGCAGCAGGCGGGCGTCTTCATCCTGCTTGGCGAGCGGACCAATGTTGCCGGTTCGCCGAAGTTTGCCAAGCTCATCAAGGAAGGCAAGTACGAAGAGGCCGTTAGCGTGGCTCGGCAGCAGGTGGAGAATGGCGCAAATGTCATCGACATCTGCATGGACGAGGGGATGATTGATGGCGTGGCCGCCATGACACGTTACTTGCAACTGCTGGCCAGCGAGCCGGAGGTGGCGAAGGTTCCCTTCATGGTGGACTCCTCGAAGTGGGAGGTCATTGAGGCGGGGCTGAAGTGCCTGCAAGGCAAGGGCATCGTCAACTCGATCTCGCTGAAGGAGGGTGAGGACAAGTTCCGCACGAACGCGGCCAAGGTGTTGAAGTACGGCGCAGCGGTTGTGGTGATGGCCTTCGATGAGAACGGACAGGCCGCAAGCTTTGATGAGAAGATTCGCATCTGCGAACGGGCTTACAGAATTCTGGTCGATGAGGTTGGATTTCCGCCCGAGGATATTATCTTCGACCCGAATATCTTGACCGTTGCCACGGGCATGGAGGAGCACAGCAACTACGCCGTGGATTTTATCAACGCGACGCGATGGATCAAGGAGAACCTGCCGCACGCGAAGGTGAGCGGCGGGGTATCGAATATCTCATTCAGTTTTCGTGGCAACAACACGGTGCGCGAGGCAATGCATGCGGCGTTTCTCTACCACGCGATTGCTGCGGGGATGGACATGGGCATCGTCAACGCGGGGATGCTGGCGGTCTACGCAGAAATCGAGCCGGAGCTGAAGGAACTGGTGGAAGATGTACTGCTTAATCGTCGCCCAGATGCGACGGAGCGACTGGTTGACTTCGGCGAAATGCTGAAGACGCAGGGCGCGAGTGCGGGCGAGACGGCGATTGAAAAACGGGCCGAGGCGTGGCGCGGCGGAACAGTCGAGGAAAGGCTGACGCATGCGCTGGTCAAGGGCATCGACGCGTATATCGAAATCGACGCCGAAGAAGCCCGCGTCAAGCTGGGACGGCCTCTGCTGGTCATCGAAGGGCCACTGATGGCGGGGATGAGTGTGGTTGGCGATCTCTTTGGCGCAGGCAAGATGTTTCTGCCGCAAGTGGTAAAATCCGCGCGCGTGATGAAGAAGGCGGTCGCGCATCTCACACCGTTCATGGAGATTGAAAAAGCCGAGCGGATTGCGGCGGGCGAGGTGGTCAAAGCGCAGGGAAAGATCATTTTGGCAACGGTCAAGGGCGATGTCCATGACATCGGCAAGAACATTGTTGGCGTGGTGCTGGCCTGCAACAACTATGACGTGATCGACCTCGGCGTGATGGTCTCGTGCGAGAAGATTCTGGAGCGAGCGAAGTCAGAGAAAGCAGATATGATCGGCCTGAGCGGGTTGATTACTCCGTCGCTCGACGAGATGGTGCACGTTGCCAAGGAGATGGAGCGGCAGGGATTCAAGCTGCCGTTGCTGGTAGGCGGAGCGACGACCAGCCGTGCACATACGGCGGTGAAGATTGCTCCGCACTACAGCGAGCCGGTGGTGCATGTGCTGGACGCGAGTCGCGCCGTGCCTGTAACGACGAGCCTTCTCAGCGACGACGGCAAGGCAGAGTTCATCGCACAACATCGCGCCGAGTACGAGACAATCCGCAAGAACCACGCCGCGCCGCAGAAGAAGGTCGTCGATATTGCGACGGCTCGTACGCGAAGGTCGCCAATTGAGTGGCGTGCAGAAGATCTGCCCACGCCGGAGTTCATCGGTGTGCGTGTGCTGGATGATTTTCCGCTGGCAAAGCTACGCGAGTTTATCGACTGGTCACCCTTCTTTCATGCGTGGGGATTGAAGGGAATTTATCCGCGCATCTTTGATAATGAAGAGCATGGGGCGCAAGCGCGGCAGATATTCACCGAGGGAAATGTGCTTCTGGATCGTATCATCGCAGAGAAATTGTTAACTGCGCATGGTGTCTATGGACTCTTTCCTGCGAACGCGATTGGCGACGACGTCGAACTGTATGCGGATGAATCGCGCATCAATGCTGTCGAGCGATTCCACTTTCTGCGTCAGCAATCGGATCGCGAGGGCAGTGAGCCGTGTCGTTCGCTAGCGGATTTCATTGCGCCAAAGGATACAGGACTTTCCGATCACATCGGCGCATTCGCGGTAACGTGTGGGATTGGATTGAAGGATCTGTGCGATGGATTCCGCGCGGAGAACGACGACTACAACGCGATCATGGCTGAGGCTCTTGCGGATCGACTGGCCGAAGCATTCGCCGAATGCCTGCACAAGCGCGTGCGCGATGAGTGGGGCTACGGACACATGGAGGGATTAACACCGGCGGATCTGATCCACGAAAAGTACCGCGGAATACGGCCCGCAGCGGGCTATCCGGCCTGCCCAGATCACACCGAGAAAGGCGAGCTGTGGCGTCTGCTCGATGTGCAGACGAAGACTGGGATGCTGCTGACCGAGTCGTATGCCATGTGGCCGGGTTCGAGCGTGAGTGGTATCTACTTTGCTCACCCTGAGTCGCGCTACTTCTCGCTGGGCAAGATCGACCGCGATCAGATTGCGGATTACGCCATGCGCAAGGGGATGAGCGTGCGCGAAGTCGAGCGATGGCTTGGTCCGAATCTTAACTACGATCCCACACAATAGCACGGATTCATTGATCTTACGGCGTACCAGTTCTTGCCGCAAGGATGGGAGCCACAAATTTATCTAGTCAAAAACCTTGTACCCTAAGCACACTGACGTTCGATTTCCATGACACTAATCGACTCTCACGCCCATCTCGATATGTACTCCGACGATTTGCCAGAGGTACTTGCGCGCGCGCAGTCCGCGGGCGTGGGGACAATTCTAGCCATCGGCATCGGCGACGGACCCGACGAGATGCAGCGAGCGCTAGAGATCGTCGCCGAGTACAGCGGGCGAGCAAACGTGCCAAAGCTGTACGCCAGCGCGGGAATCCATCCTCAGGAGGCGCACCGCGCCGACGCCAACGCGCAGGACAAACTGGCGCGTCTGGCCGCAGACGAGCGCGTTATCGCCGTCGGTGAGATTGGGCTGGACTACTACCACGTTGAAAACCCGGAGGCTGCCGTGCAGCGCGCGGCATTTGTGGCGCAGATACAGATTGCCGCGAGCGTGCGTAAGCCGATCCTGATCCACTGCCGCACGTCGGAACTGGCCAGGCCCGAGGCCAAGGAGAAGTTCGGCACGGCTGACGCTTGGGCCGATCTGCTTACCCTTCTCGACGAGCACTGGAATTTGTTTGATCGCGGAGCAATCCAGCCTGGTATTCTGCACTGCTTCTCCGGCTCGCACGAACAGGCACGGCGCTCGCTGGAGATGGGGTTCTACCTTTCGTTTGCAGGAAATCTAACCTATCCCAAAGCCACATCACTGCGCGAGGTTGCAGCCTCTGTGCCTGCTGATCGGCTGTTGATCGAGACCGACGCCCCTTTCCTAGCCCCCATCCCACTGCGCGGACAACGCAACGAATCTGCACTGATTGCGCATACGGCCGAGTGTATGGCTGGGGTGAGAGGTATCTCAATCGAGGAGGTTGCGGCGATCACGTCGGAGAACTTCCGGAGACTCTTCCCTGCCACTGGCAACAAAAATTGAGCGAGAACAGACAAAGGCAAAATGCAAAAAAGCAAGCAGGGTATTAATTTCCATTCGCTACGTTCAGTTGCAGAATGACAATTGGAAAATCTCTGTGCGAAGCTCAACTGTCCTATACTGTTTTCATGGCATCCGACAACAGCTTCGACGTGGTCAGCAAAGTGGACTTGGCAGAGGTGAAGAACGCGGTCGATCAGGCGACCAAGGAGATCAACGCGCGCTTCGACCTGAAGGACTCGAAGTCGAAGATTACCATCGAGGGCGATGAGGCGCTGCAACTTGCCTCGCAGGATGAGTACAAGCTGACAGCGGTAACCGAGATTCTGCGGCAAAAACTGAGCAAGCGTGGCGTCTCGCCCAAGAACCTGGAGTTCGGCACTGTTGAGCCAGCTGCAAACTCCTCGGTGCGACAGAAGGTCAAGCTGCTGCAAGGCATCCCGTCGGATAAGGCCAAGCAGATCGTCGCGACGATCAAGGACTCCAAGCTAAAGGCGCAGGCCAGCATCCAGGGGGATACGGTACGCGTCGTCAGCAAGGATCGCGACATTCTGCAACAGATCATGGGCAAACTGCGCGCCGGCGACTTCGGAGTCGAACTACAGTTCACCAACTTCAGAAACTAGCTGCAACGAAGTGCGAATCTTCGATCTTGACCTGATACTCTAATCGAAGTGAGTTCCCTTTCCATTGCGACCGCCAAAGAGGTATTCGACCTGCTGCGCGACGATCTCGCCGCCATCGAGCAGGAGTTTACCCGCCAAGCCGAGTCGGACGTTGACGTCATCACCGACATCGCGCAATACCTGATGGCGGGCGGCGGCAAGCGCATCCGGCCACTGCTTCTGTTGCTCTCGTCGAAGGCCTTAGGCTGCACCAGCCACTCACGTATTCGCCTCGGCGCGGTCGTCGAAATGCTGCACACCGCAACCTTGGTCCACGACGACATCATCGACGAGGCCGCTACGCGCCGCGGACGCCCCTCTTCGAACACCAGCTGGGGCAACGCCAAGTGCGTACTCGCAGGCGATTGGCTCTACATGCAGTCGTTCTCAACGGCACTCGAAGAGCGCAACTTCCGAGTCCTCGAACTCCTCATCTCACTCACCCAACAGATGGTCGAAGGGGAGTTGCTCCAGATGCAGAAGCTCGGCCACCTCATCAACGAAGAGGAGTACTTCGACCTGATCT
>CAZPZL010000188.1:0-5830 GCA_964590925.1 uncultured Granulicella sp. | reverse complement strand
CGGAACTGGAACCGGAAGACGATGACGTGATCCACAAGGCCGTGCGGGATATGTACCTGCTCGACGCGGAGAATCGCCGTCTGTCGAATCTATTCCTGCCGAAGAAACTCGACCGGTATCTGGCGAAGTGGGTTGGCAAGGGCGTCTACGCCGCCATCTTCGATAACGTCGAGGATAGCCTTTCGTTCTCGCGTCTCCAGTGCTTCGATTTCCAGGGAGTGAACAACGAGCAGTACGCTGACCTGATCGAGCCGCTGATGGTATGGCTACTCCGGCGCATCAATGACGTTCTCTACAATCCCGCCAATCTTGGCGTGCCCAAACACATTCTGATCGAGGAGATTTTCTCCTCGATGAAGAACCGTCAGTTGCTGGAAGGCGCGCTGGCTTCGATCAAGACTGTACGCAAGAACCTGGGCGGCGTGACCATGATCGGCCAGTCGGCAGAAGACCTTGGGTCGAATGCCGATTCCATTGTGAATTCCTGCACGTCGTTCCTGTTCCTGAAAGACGCCACCTTCAATCGGAAGCGGTACGCAGAGCTGTTCAAGATGAACGAGCAGCAGTTGGCTCTGTTCGAGAGTTTGCAGGATCGCGAAGGCCTCTACATACGCCGGGACGGGCTGACCAAGGTTGTCAAGCTCAACCTCGACAGCCGCAGCTACGCCGTTTTCTCAACGAAGCCGAAAGACCGGGTCCGGCGCGCGAAATTGATCGCTCGCTACGGACTCACCGAGGGCATCACCCGCTTTGCTCAGGGTGAAACCGGGTAACCACAATTCACCGCAGAAAGGACACAAACACTATGAGACCACCTATTCCTGTCTCCATCGGACTTGGTTTGATGCTCGCCTCTGGCTCGCTTCACGCGGCGACGGACTCCCACACGCTCCTGCCCAACGCCCCGCGCACAGTCATCGTCTCGGAGGCGGCTATACCACCCGAGGTCCGCGCCGGGCTGCTGCAATCGACGTTGATCGTACTGCCCGCCGAGGAGAAGGTAGCCAACGTCTTCGCCGGCGACACCGTGAACTGGATCTTCGACGGCGGCCACATCGCATCGCGCTTCATCAGCGTGAAACCGAAGACCGCGAACGCCGTGACCGACATCCACGTCGTCTCCGATCACGGCAACGAATACACGCTTGAGCTGCGCGAGGTATCGAATGACACCGATGCACACTTCGACTCCAAGGTCTTCCTCAGTCCGGGCGACCAGGCCGCAAAGGATCGTCTGGCGCAGCTTCCCGTATTCGTGCCCGTGGCGGAACTGGATAAAGCGAAACAGGAGGCTGCTGCCGCGAAAGCTGCTCAGACCGCCGAAGTCAAAGCCGAACAAACTAAGACCGAGCAATTCCGCGCGGAATACCCAGGCTCGCTGCACTTCGATTACGCCTGGGACGAAAAGAAGGCGAAGGAACTTGGCCTCCAGCAAATCTGGCGCGATGACAAGTTCACCTATCTGCGCGGCCAGTTCCAGGAGACGCCAGCACTCTATGAATTGAAGGATGGCAAGGGCTCGCTCATCAACTTCGATTTCAACGCCGGGCTCTACACGGTGCCGAAACAGTTGGAGCACGGGTATCTCGCCATCGGCAAGCAGAAGGTCGAGTTCCACCGCGTGGGAGGCGCGAAGTAGCCATGACCGAAGCGAATGGAAACACTCCCGCAACCGTGCCGGAGCAGCCGGAAGCAAAACTGCCCCTGCGCAAAGGAACGCCCGTGGTCATCGCGCTGGTGGCGATTCTCGGCATTCTCGGAATCGCAAACGTAACCAGCCTGCTCAGGGGCAACCGGCAGTCGGCTCCACAAAGCAACCTGCCGATGCGTCCGGTTTCGTCCAGCGCGCAACAGGTGTCGAGCTTCGAGACCCAGCAGCGATTGCAGGCGCAGCACGATGCCGAGGAACGGCAGCGTCAGCAGCAGTTGGTTGCGGCCATGCAACAACTTCAGGCGGCCGAAGCTGCGCCCGGCCCCGAGTCGGCCAGCGCCGCTCCAATGACGGCAGCGCAGCGCGACACGATCTACGGCGCGAGTTCCAACGCGCCGCAGCATACCTCAAACGTCTCGGAGGCGCAGGCCGTGGCCAAGCAGAAGGCGCTTGCGCGCGAAAAACAGAAACAGGATGCCATTAACAGCGACACGGCAGCAATTGATTTCGCGCATACGGGCGAAACTACCGCGCCCGCCGCTGTGACCCGGCCCGCGACCGAAGCGCCGCAAACTCCGGCCACAACGAATGTGGCCGACAGTACAGAGTCCGCCGAATCCATCTCTGCGCCGACGAAGCCCGCCTCGAAGACCGATCCGATGGCCCCGTATCCGTTCGACCAGTACCAGGGGCGTCTCTACCGGATATTCGAGGGCACGGTTTTCGAAGGCGTCGTTACCAACCACATCGACGGCGGTTTCAGCGGGCCGATTCTGGTCATGCTTACCACCGACTACTACTCGCACGACCACCAACAGTTGCTCATGCCGCAGGGGACACGGCTCATCGGCACCGTACAGAGCGTGGGCAACGCTCAGCAGCGCAAGATGTTCGTCACCTTCCATCGTGCCGTCTGCCCCGATGGATTTTCGCTCGACTTCGATAAATACATCGGCCTCGACCCACTGGGGACGACGGGCCTCGCCACCAAGGTCGATCACGGGTATCTCATGGCCTTTGGCGCGGCGGCGGCCATCGGCGGACTCGGAGGTCTCGCACAAATCGGCAACAACAGCAGTGTGCTCGACGCCTCGACTCAGGTTCGCAACGGTATCTCCGCTCAGACTGCCGCCGAAGGCGAACAGGTGTTGAATCACTTTCTGAATCGACTTCCAGTTATCACGCTCAAGGAGGGTTCTCGTGCCCGCGTGTACGTGGGCCGCGACATCCTCATTCCGTCCTATGCGGAACACCGCATGGACCCCACGCTGTAAGCTCCACGAGCAGGAGGAAAGGGTATGACGCAGGGCGTCCCAAATCGCCGCAGGTTGTTCGTCAATGCCGCGCTGATCGCACTGGCGCTGCTCATCTTCGCACTGCCCGTAACCCAGAACTTCCTTGCATGTGCATTGAATGAATTTGTTGGGATCACCGACAGAGCACTGCATTTTCCATGCACGTTCTTGGAGCACGGCAAGTGTTTCACTGTGGGCAGGTTCGATCCGACCTGCCTGCAATGTCTTTAACCGCGTAAACCAAGGAGGCTTATGCAACCCACGTTGAAGAAACACCGCAAATGGCTGATCGCCGGAGTCGTGTTGCTTGCCACCGCTACACCCAGCTTCGCACTGTTCGGGCTTGGAGACATCGTCTTCGATCCGACCAGCTACGCAAATCTGGTAAAGCAGTTCACCACGCTCCAAATGCAGTACAACACGATCAAGAACAACCTCACCCACTTTTCGGTCAAGCAGCAGTGGCAGGCCGTGTTGACGACGCTGAAGAATACCAACGTCAAAAACCTGCTTGGCGAGACGAACGGGATGACAACGGCTCTCACCACCAACTCACCATCCGCGTCTTCGACGGCGTGGACCTCGGCCAGCGTGCCGGTATCAAGCACCACCACAAGCTACCTGCAGAGCCAGACTGTAGGCAGCGCGCAGCTCGCACAGCTTGCCATGATCGAGGCGTCGGATTCCGTATCGCCGGACTGCCTTACGGCCGTCGGACAATATCGGGCGGCGCGGACACAGAATGCGACGGCAGTCAGCACGCTCGCCGCGAACGAGCTGGATGGATCGAGTTCCACAAACAGCGAAGTCCAGCAGTTGAATCTCCTGAATGCCGCCGAGGCACAGAAGATGGCCGAAATGCAGACGCAAGGCACCTTGCAGTCCTGCCTTGCGTCGCAGATGGCTGTCGCCAACATGCAGCAACGGAACGCCGCTGCGATTGACTTGAACACCGCGGCCTTTGTCCAGCAGCAGCGGGCGTCAAACAACGTCAGCGCCGCCCGCGAAGGCAACACCTGGCAGACATATCTGCCGTAAGTTCAATCCCTGCGGCATCGGCTGCTCTCGCCGGTGCCGCAACATTTTCCGTTGCGAGGTGGAACGATGATCTCTCCGGCCTTATTGGCGCAGGCATTGCCGAGCGCAAGCTCCGGCGTGGATTGGCTCTATCAGTTCACCAACAATCTGAGCAATCTCACGACGCAAAACGGCGGCGCTCTGACGCAGCTTGGACTGACCGAATTGAGCTGCATTGCGCTCTTCACGCTCATCAGCATGGTCATCAACTGGAACACCTCCAGCATGACGCTTCGATTCCACATGCACCCGGTTCGCGCCGGCGATCTGACACACTTTCTGTTGCGGCTCATCGTCTGCTGCCTGCTTATCAACTACTGGGTAAATCCGCTCCCTGGCACGAGCTTTGGCCTCAACCATTTCTTCAGCTACATCGCCCAGGTAATGGTTGCCGCTTTTGACCAGAGTTCACTGGACAATCTGTTGCAATTATTCAAAACTGCCGGAGACGGCACGGCCCTGCCGTCGCTGACCGCGCCGATTCAGATCCTCTGCTACTTCTTTGTGCAGGCGTTGCTTGGGCTGGCATCGGCGATCCTTTTCTTCATCAACTGCTCTTCCTTCATTCTCTACGGCGTGACGGCCCTATTCGGGCCGGTATTCATTCCGCTGCTCATGACCAGGACGTTTCGCGCCAAGTTCTTTCACTTTCTCGACGTGCTGCTGAGCTTCGCCATGATCCGCGCCGTGGCTGCCGCTTTCATCTTCGTCTGGAGCGGTTTTCTGAACACGTTCATCCAGCAGACCTTTAACGGAACCTACTCGATGGAGATGTGGCTGGCGAACCTGATTCCCTGCACGATGGTCTTCATCGCCTTCATCATCAACCTGCTCTTCATCCCCAGCATGACGCAGGCGCTCTTCGGCGGCACGGCTGGCATGGCCGACAGCGTCTCCAAGGTCGGCGGAGCGGTCGCTTCCGTCGCCATGATGGCGGGGTGAGTATGTGGACCTTTCTCTTCAGCTATCTGTCTCTTCGCCGGCTTGGTATTTCGAGGCCCATCCGAATTGCGCTTGTGGCGTTCATGCTGGGCCTGGTCCTTGTCGTCTTCATTTACACCAGGAACCTGTTTCTCACTCTTGAAGAAAGGACATCTGCTCCCCATGTCCACACGCACAGCACCCGTTGAAATACCGCTCAAGCCGGAGCAATCTCTGCTCGTTGACCGCATCGGAAATGAGGTCTATTCGGCCCACTACGCGGAGCGCAAGGCGTACCGGCACATCCTCACCTGTGGAGCGGTCATACTGCTCGCGTCGCTGGGCATGAACCTTACCCTTGCTCGCCGTCCGATTGCCAATCGCTACATCCGCATCGACGAGATGGGCAGGGCGCAGGCGATTCAGTACAGCGACCTGAACTACAGTCCGCGCGAGGGCGAAGTCCGCACCTATCTGACCGACTGGGCCAATTACCGCTACACGATCAGCCGGGATGTAGTCGCCAAGAAATACCCGCTCAACTACTACTTTCTCTCGCAGGCTCTGGCCTCCAAATTGATGGCCGACGACAATGCAAATCACCTCGTCTCCCAGGTCACGGCGGGCCAGATCGAATCGAGCGATGTGCAGATCCAGAACGTGACCATCACTTCCATGTCGGAAGAGATGCTCCAGGGCGCGCGCATCGCCCGTGGAACGGCCTTGATGACCCAGGATCGCTTCTACTCCGCGCAGAATTCCCGTGAGCCTCGGACGGAGCATTGGCTGCTCAGCATCACCTACTATCTGAATCCCAAGCAGGTCAGCGACCAGTCGCGCATTTATCCGCAGTATGAGTTCATCAATCCTCTGGGATTGACCATCA
>CAZPZL010000187.1:0-5842 GCA_964590925.1 uncultured Granulicella sp. | reverse complement strand
CCGCTTCGAGCGGCTCACAAAAGAAAGCCCCCGGCTCTGCCGGGGGATATTTACTTTCTCTTCTTCTGAGCGGGGACAAAGTCTTCGAGGACAACCTCGCGCAGAAGGTCTGGCGGAAGCACTCCCTGAGCGAGGACAAAGTCGTTGAACGCCCGGACGTCGAACTTACGACCGAGCGCCGAAGCTGCGTCGTGATGTAGTTGGACAAGCGTCGTGTAGCCGTAGAAGTTGCTGTCTGCCTCGAAAAATGCTATCGAATTGATGCGATCCACCTCTCGCTTGGCAGAGGCAGGAGTGAGAGCGACGTCTTTGACCAGCAGCTTGGCGGCATCGTCAGTAGTGATCTTGCCAGACTGTAGGTCGGAGGCTAGAAAGACCTCGGCGGCGCGTAGCAGGCGCAACTGTAGCGTGATGAGCTGACCGTCGGCGGGCTCGTAGGGCTGAAAAAGCCACTCGCAGTAGAGACCCCAACGATTGGTGTCGGCTGCATTAAAGGCGTATTTCCTGCGCGCCAGGCTGAGGCCGTTCAGTTCAATAGAGTTGAGTAGAAGCTCGTTTCCCGGGCGCAACTCGCGCACGATAGTCGGCCATGCTACGGCGTCGTAGATGTAGTCGTAGAGGGCATCTTTGTCGCCCGATATTTTGTTCTTGTCGTCTGTGGGTGAACTTGTATCCGTTATAGCCCCCCCCTTATCACTTGCAGAGTAGCTAGACGGCAGGATGAGTTCGCCTCTCTGCCCGCCGTTGAGCGGCTTCTGCAAGGGAATCAGGCGAGGCATGGGCAATTGTGCGGTCTCCTCCGATGTAGCGGGGCGCAGAGCAGCTGGGATCGTGGGCAACGTCACCAGCTTCTTCTCCGCGATGATGCTTTCGATGGTCTTGAGGCGCGCCTGATAGAACGGCAGGATCGCGTCAGAAGCTATCTGTGTCTTCCTTAGATTGGCAATGCCATCACGATAGTCGGACGAACTCCATCCGCGCTGTTTGGCCAGCTCGGCGGCGAGCGGTGCCATCTGCTTCTGAGTATCATCGAAGGCAGTGCGCGCCTGGGAGACAAGTTGGTCCGGGGGGATGTTAATTCCATAGCCCACCAGAGTGAGGGCAAACTCCTCTGGAGTAGGACGAGCGTGGTCCACTGCTTTGGGAAGAACAACGGAACGAATCCAGGTGTCATAGCTGGCTAACTGCTCCTGTAGTTTGGCGAAGGATTCCTGCCAGCCAGTCAACTTGTATTTGACGAACAACGCGCCCAGACTGTCGACGACATCCTTATCCCGTGCCAACTGGGTCTCAATGTCATAGAACGAGGGATAGACCAAACTGGGTTTCGCCATCTGCTCGATCATGCGTTGCTGGAGAACTTCGGTGAAGGGCTTGAATCCGGGTTCGACGCCGGTGTACTTGCGCAGGCGGACGACGACGGCGAACCTGCGATCAGGCGCCACCTTGTCGTTGAGCAGCGTTTGAAGGCCCGAGGATATGGCTAAGCTGGGGTCGATGAATTCAAGCTTGTGATTGAGGGAGTAATCCTCACGGCGAAACTCCACACTGTAGAAGTCCTGAAGTATCTCCAGATCTTGGCGTACGCGCTCGTCTTGCTCCTTTGCGGCGGCCTTCTTCAGCGTTGCCAGAACCTCCTCAAGCTGCTTGCGCTGAGCGACCTCATCGGCGCGGCTGGCGTCGGTGACCGCGGTATCGTAGCTCCTGAGACCGAGGGTAGATGCGGTCTCAGGCGAGTGCTTCAACTGTACTTCGAGC
The DNA here is from genome assembly GCA_964590925.1 of uncultured Granulicella sp. GTDB lineage: Bacteria > Acidobacteriota > Terriglobia > Terriglobales > Acidobacteriaceae > Edaphobacter. The sequence continues at coordinate 4,084 of CAZPZL010000187.1, read as the reverse complement.
AGCATCCGAGTGTACTGATCGCTGCTCTCTATCCATGATCGAGACAACGTGACCGCAGCAGCAGAAGATGGCGGCACAACCGGCGCGGCGTGAGTCTGCGCCAGTGCGGCGGTTGCTAAGCTGGATACTACAAGGATGGCGACAAGAATCATCAACGGGACGGTGGTGCGATGCATCGGCAGATCTCCAGTGAACTGAATATTACAAGAATACGACGGATGAACGACTCAATCGCACGAGGATGTTTGTGGTCGCAGATTGTGGGCAAAGGACTAGGGGAATGGAGTTTGAGCGCCGGGATTATTGTTCTGGGGGACATTGGAGGGCGCGGGTTGATTGAGGCCGGCTCCTGGCTGACCTAAGCTGTTGGGCGTCTGGCTGCTGGAGCCTCCCAGACCATTGATGCCACCGTTGCTCAACTGCGCCGCAACTTTCAGCCTCTCAATTCTGGGGTCGTAGAGAAACTCCCAAGTCTCGTAGGATGACTGGCCGTTAACTACGAGAATGGATGCGCCAGTGGCGCTGGAACCGATGCCCATCAGTGGGCCGGACGTGCCGCTGTCGCCCATGCCCGAACTCTTCATATCCGCCGCACTTCCCAGCCCCGATCCCGGTTGTCCGGTTGCTGCCGGTGAACTACCGTTGGAACCGGTTGATCCGTCCACGCCCGACGCGCCGTTAGTCGTGGTTGTACCGTTATTGACACCTGCCTGCATTCCGGCAGCGGCTCCCAGCCCTCCGGTAGCGATACCTCCCAGATCCTCGCCGAAGAAGCCTTTGACGGTGGTCTGGTTCTGTCCGGGAGCTATCAGCCGCCAGTCGGATTTTCCCGTGAGTGGGTCCACATAGCGTTGGCGCAGGAAGCGAATGTTATTGGTGTTCTCCAACTGTTCGATCGAGCCGGGGTAGTGATTGAATTTTCCGTAGTAAAGCTGAATGGCGCGAACGTACTGGTTGGCGCGACGCACCGACTCGGCTTCGCGCTCGCGGTGCAGGGTAAATGCGATGTCGGCTGCGGCGACGCTGAGTGCAAGCAGAATCAGCGCTGTGGCGACAACCAGAGCAAGCAAAATGTAGCCCTCATCACCGAACACATCGCCGGACGCGGGCGGCATCAGGTGCTCTACAGCGATTTGGCGGGCTACGGGCTTCATCAGTTGGTCAGCAAAGGCAGAGTTTGTGTATCTTTGTACTGCATATCTTCAATGCGGATCGACTTCGCCTCAATGGCGACGACACGGTAACGGCGCATGACGATGTCTCCGACCGAGGCGAGAAAGACACTGTCTTCGTGCAGAAGAAAGGCCTGCCGCGTACCGTTGGACAGAGTTTCAACGCCGAAAAACTTGAGGTCTACCACCGGCGGCGGGGGTGGAGGTGGAGGCGGAGGACAGTTTGGCGGACAGGGAACGACCGGCGGCGCAGCGACAATCGGTCGCGCCGGGCCGAGCGGCTTCTGAATTTCAACCGGTGCGGAGCTGGCCGAAAAAATATTGCGTCCGCCTCCGGTATATTCGAGTGACTCGGTCACCAGCATTGCTTCCATGTGCAGTGTTGGATCAAGCACAGCCGAGGTTGCGCCCGGCGAGCGAGTGGCAAAAGACTTTGCGATTGGGCTGGCAGATGGAGTGGCGGCACTGGACTCGATCTCTTCTGGTGTCGCGCCGGTCGCAGCCGACGGCTTCTCCATAGATACGGCGCTAGCCGCCGGTGCCGTCGTTGGAGGAAAAAAGACATCGTGCAACTGGTAGTACAGCAGCCCAAGCACGAGCAACGCAAAGGCCACGATTGCAGCGGTCTTCATGTGTTCTTCCGAGATTCCGCTCTTGCCAGTCTTCATCGCGCGCCTCCTGCCGAAGTGGTGTCGGCGTCGCTGCCGGAGAGCGGCGAGGAATCCGCCGTGTCGACGCCCGCTGTTCCGCGCTCATAGGTCGTCATGCGCACGCGCAGATTGACCGATCCGGTCTGCTGGCCGTTGAGCGTCTGACTGTCGATGACGAAGAACACCCGGTCGCGTTCGACGGAGTTTATGAACTGGACCAGCGAGCGGTAGTCGCCGGTGAGGGTGGCGTCGATGCGCACCTCAGTGAGCGCGTCGGACGAGCCGACGAGCGCCGGAGTGTGAACGTACTGCGCGCGAGTAAGGCGCACGGACTGCTTCTTCGTCAGCAAGCCAAGCTCAGCAGCGACCTCGGAGTCCGTGGCAGGAAGACGCTGGCGGCTAAACTTGTCAGCCTCCTCGGTCGAGCGCGCCAGCTTGGCGTCGAGGCCGCGCAGAGGCTCGGCGGCGCTCTCGGCGGCGCGTAGAGCGATGCCCTGCTGGCTGATCGCGTCGGCATTGTGGTTGCCCGACGAGTGCCACAACAACCCCATCTGCACCAGAAAATACAGATTGGCCAGAACGAACAGAACCACCCCCATCCAGTGCAGATTCAAAGGATTAAGCAGTACTCGCGCGCGGTCAAACATGGACAGTGTTACGGGCTTCGGTTTTTCAGTGAGGACGGCGCTCATCGGGCACCTCCATTGGCCGAGGGTTTGGTGCCAGCGGGCCTGGGATTGGCAACAGAAGGCGAGGCTTGCATCTTCAGAGCCTTTCGTGTTGCGACCTTCGGAGACGCGGCCTTAGGCGCGGGCTTCGCTACTGGATTCGTTGCTGGCTGCGGTGTCTCGCTCGCCGATTCTTTGTCCTTCTTCGCCCGTTCCTCGCGGAGTCTGGGTGACTCGGGCAGGGGGTTGTAGCCGCTCATTATGTCGAACTGCACGGCTCCGGGCGCGATGGTCTGCGCGGCTTGCATTTCGCGTCCCGCCTCCTTGGTCTGCGCCGTCTCGTTGTTGAGGTGGGGCAGGAGAAAGCGCTGGCTGTGCTCCAGATTGCGCACCAGATCAACCGAGAGATCGCGGTCTCCGGTGACGCGCAGGCGGATGTTCACGCCGCCTGCGGGAGTAATCGATGGCTCGATGCTGGTAACCTGTACGCCTGCCGGAAGTACCCGTTCGAGATCCATCATGACGGCGGTCCAACTGAAGCTCTTGTGCGCAAAGAGGCCGTTGAGGAACGTCGCGCGCGTCAGGATGGCCTGATTCTGCGGCTCTCTCATGCGTCTCTCGTTGGCCTGGCGTTCGAGCTGCGCGTCCAGTGTCTGCGCCTTGAGCGCGTCCATCTGCGCCTGATTCGTGCGGGCGTTGGCGCTGAGGAAGTGGAACCCAACGCCAAGGGCGATGGCGGTCAGAAACAGTGCGGCCATCACGAGGCGAAGACGCGCGTAGAGCGGACGCAGCTCAACGAAGGGCTTGGTTGCGAGATTGATTGAGATGTGCATCAGTTGGCCAACGCCCCCCGAACTCCGGCGAGCCAGCCGAGTGGAACTCCGCCCTGTGTACCAGCGGTTGCAGCTCCCGGACCGAGCTTCTCCGAGGAGACAATCTCGCGTACCGAAATGGGACCTACGCCAGCCTCGGCCAGCAGCGCGGTGAGGACGCGCGCGCCTAGTGTTCCAGCGGCGTAAATCGAGGTAGGCGTCGACTCCAACGTGTCCTCAAAATAGGCCGCGGCAACGCTGATGGCCTGTGCTACCTCGCTGAAGTTCTCGGTCGCGTCTTCGTCCGTGTTCTCATCGGTGTCAGCAACCTGCGCACTCCTCTCGGTCCCGACGATGGCGGCGTTCTGCTCGGCAAGCGTGAGCGGCTCCTGCCGTGCCCACTCCTCAGCGGTACGTTCGCAATCAACCACTGGGAGCTTGATGGCAGCTGCTTGATTGGCCTTTTTGTCTGCTCGCTGGTCGGCTCCCAGATCGACCGTGCGGTGCAGCAGCACGATTCCGGCCTTCACAATTGCCGTGGTTACTCCTTCGCGACCAGCGTTGACGATTAACTGCGGCGCGTCGCTCTCGTCGACGCTGGCGAGCGCGGCCAGTGTGCTGGGCAGAATCGCACCTGGTTCAAAGCCCGCCTCACGTACGACGCTCTCGTAGTCGGCGAGCAGCTCGCGCGGCATGGCGACGGCCAGCACGCGCAGCAGAGCTTTGCTCGACGACATTACCTGATAGCTGATCGCGGCGTCGTCGGCGTCGAAGGGAAGCAG
>CAZPZL010000186.1:0-5843 GCA_964590925.1 uncultured Granulicella sp. | reverse complement strand
GCATGTGGTCGAGCAGGCCTGCGAGCTGCTGGGTGAAGCCGTCGGCGAGACGCTGCGGCCCGCTCGCGTGACCCTGCCGATGGATGAGATGGACGAACATTGGGCCGACGAATTGATAGGACACGAGCGGTTCTGTCTGATTTCGCCTGGCGGTGGGTGGGGCGCGAAGATCTGGCCGGCAGAACGATTTGGACGCGTTGCAGCGGAGCTGGGACGAGCTGGCGTGCGTACGCTGGTAAATACTTCGCTGGGCGGCTCGCACGAGGCGACGCGCTTGGTGGAGACCAGCGATGGATTTGCACAAGCGGCGCCATGCACAGTTGGACAGATGGTCGCGCTCACGCGGCGCACGGCGTTGCTCATCGCCAGCGATACCGGACCTCTGCATCTTGCCGCGGCGCTGGAGAGGCCCGTGGTGGGAATCTTTGGACCGACCACGCCCTCGCGCAATGGGCCTTACGGTACGCGTTCGCGCGTGCTGCGCGACAACGAGAGTATTACCAGCTACAAGCATGTGTCCCAAATCGAAGAGGGACTGCTGCGCATCACCGTTGATGAGGTCGTCGCTGCCGCGCTCGATCTGCTGAGATAGCTCCTCAGATGAGATGATGGATGTGGACGGGAGAAACAATCGAGCGTGAGCGGACGGACAAATTGGCAGAGGATTGCGCGGCGGATACGGGTGCCGCTGGGGTTTGTGTTTGCTGCGGTGTTTCTGTGGCTAGCTCGGCCGAGCTGGCGCTGGATGGCGGCCAGTCTTGCACTGGTGGTGCCGGGGCTGTGGCTGCGCGCATACGCGTCGGGATACGTTCGCAAGGACGCCGAGCTGACCACCACCGGCCCCTACGCCTACACGCGCAACCCACTCTATCTGGGGTCAATGCTGATTGCATTTGGGTTTGCGGCGGCCTCAGCGCGCTGGCAGATTCTGGCTGCACTGGCGGTGCTGTTTGCAACGATCTATATTCCAACAATTCTGAACGAAGAGGCATATCTGCGCGCGAACTTCGAGGGTTTTGACGAATACGCGCGACGGGTGCCGCGGCTGTTGCCGAGACTAAGTGGTGCGGCTAGAGAAGCAGCGGGTACGGGGGTTGTAGCTACGATCGGCGCGTCGGCGGCGCAGGGAAGATTTTCGCGCGAGCTTTATTTGCGTCACCGCGAGTACAATTCGGCTATGGGCGCCGGAGCAATTTATCTAGCTCTTGCGATCTTGAGACTGTTTATTCTGCGCTGAGAACTCCACCTGCTTTTGCTTTTCTGAGTTTCACCCATCTCCTTTCCGTGCGAGCTGCGAACAATTGATTGGTATAAATCTTCCGAATCGTCCTGCGGCTTTCCACACTGGATTGCGACCGATGTTGCGCGGTGTGCTGCGTCTGTTAGAAAGAACGCACCGGATGCGACGAGCCGTTGTGGGCGCGATGCTGCTGGTGCTATTGGCTGGCGCGCGAGGCGGCTCTTTCTGGTTTTTGGCACAGAGGGCTCAGGCACAGTCGTCGCCAGTGACGACGGCGCATCCGGTCCCGGCGCAGCATTCGATTCCAATTCCGACGCTGGAGCCGCCGATTGCCAGCTTTGTCTATCCCGAGCGGCAGACGCTGACCTTCAACGTGGACTGGCGAGTCTTTACCGGAGGTACGGCGGTTTTTCATCTGGAGCGGCAGGGTGAACAGTTGAAGATTGCAGCGACGGCCGACACGGTTGGAGCAGTGAATCTACTCTTTCCCGTGGTCGATCGCTTCCAATCGATAATGAACGCGCGCACGGGCTGCTCGGCGGGCTTCTCCAAGCAGGTGCAGGAGGGACGGCGCAAGGTCTCCACCGACCTGACCTTCGACCCCAAGACGGGGCGGCAGACGCAGGTCGAAAAGAATCTGGTGACGGGCACCGAGAAGCAGGAGTCGGCGTCGATTCCTGCCTGCGTGACCGACTCGCTGTCGGGCATCTTCTACGCGGCGTCGCAGCCGCTGGTCGTCGGCCACGATGTCAGCTTCCCGCTGGGCGAGGCCATGCACACCGTTACTGTGACAATGAAGGTCGAGGGCACAGAAGAGATCAAGACGCCTGCCGGAACTTTTCAGACCATCCGCGTGCAGCCCACCGCCGAGGAGGGTGTCGTCAAGAATCGCGGCAATATCTGGATATGGTATACCGACGACGCACGTCATATTCCGGTGCAAATCCGCGCGCGCCTCTTCTGGGGCACGATTACCTTTCACTTGCGCAGCATCGAGGCAAAGTGAGACGTCGCAAGATCGTAGTTGAATATCGCGCGTCGCAGCATGTAACTTTGTGGTTGCGTCCTGTGGGCGGCATCGGCGAGACGTTTGAAGTATTGGCAAGTGAAGTGCAAGATGCAGTGTCTGGAGAGAGCGATGAATAACTTTGGTATGAAGATTGCGAGCGGGTTGACGGTGTGCCTGCTTGGTTTAGTGTCGCTGGCGCAGCCAGGACGCTTGATGGCGCAGGCTGCGCCAGCAACGGCGAGCATTCACGGGCACGTGCAGGACCCTGTCGGTATTCCGCTGGCGAATGGCACTGTGCAGTTGAGCACTGATCGAAGCCAGAATCCGACGACATGGAAGTACGAGTTCAGCTTTCCCATCGATGCCCACGGTGACTATACGGGAACTGGGATCAAGCCGGGCACTTATCATGCGGTTGCGTTCAACAAACAGGGCGTGTTTGCAGACTCTCAGGTTTTGCCGCTGGCAGCGGGAGACGACAAGACCGCCGACTTCGACATGACTCGTCAGGCCTACATCGACAAGATGAGTCCCGCAGAGAAAGAGCAGATGGAGGAGACCAAGAAGGCCAACGCTGAGGCAATGGCCAAGAACTCCAAGATCGAGAACCTGAACAAAATGTTGATTCAAGCACGTACCGATACCGCAGCAGGAAACTATGCGTCTGCGATCAAGGCCATGACGGAAGCCACTACGGCCAAGCCGGACGCCGTTGTTCTCTGGGTTGCTCTGGGTAACGCGCAGCTAGGCGAAGCCGGCGCGGACGAAAAGACGGCTAAGGCGGCCAAGGCAACAGATGCATCGATTCCCGGGAAGTTGACGGTGGCGATTGCCTCCTACCGCAAGGCACTTGATCTGAATGCGGCGCTGTCCAAGCCGGACACGTCAACTATGGCCGCGGTCAACAATCAGCTTGGAGTGGCTTTGGGTAAACTGGCAATTGACGGCGACGTATCCAAGCGCGCTGATTACACGAAAGACGCGATCGCTGCGTATGAGGCCGCTGCCACAGCCGATCCCAAGGGCGCCGAGCAATACTACATGAATGAGGCCAAGATGCTGTACAATTTGAGCCTGACGACGGGCAACTCGATTGGTCTTGTTGAAGTGGCCGATAAAATAATCACAGTTGATCCGACGCGAGCGGATGGTTATTACTTCAAGTCGCAGGGGCTGGCGCCAAGCATCACCGTGGCCGCCGACGGCAAGATCGTCGCTCCTGCAGGATTGGAAGATGCCTGCAAGAAGTACCTCGAACTGGCTCCCAACGGACCGTATGCTGCCGACGAGAAGGGCCTGCTCGCGGGAATCAATGCGGCACCAGTTGCGGTGCCTGTCTACAAGGAACCTAAGAAGAAGAAGTAGTAAATTGCAATAAGGAAAGAACGAAACAGCCTCGGACGACCAGCGTCCGGGGCCGTTTCGTCTGGGCCAGCTTGAGCGAGAATTGTCATTCTGACCCCGAGTGTAACGAATGAGGCGGAATCACCACATATGCACGCAACAAGATACATTACACCAGCAGTTGAAACTGCTCTATCGTTTGTCATTGCTCGGCGCGGCGGAGGAATCTGCTTTGACACGCTCAATACCATTACCAGTAATGTTCTGAATTCAATGGAACGCACGGTGATTTACAATCACTGCGGCTGGATAAACTTTGTCCAGCCGGAAAGCTGTCGCCATTTATGCCAGATTTCTCTCCGCTACTGATCGCGCTTGCCGTCATCCTGATGTATTTTCTCAGCTCTATCAAAATTCTTAAGGAGTACGAGCGGGCCGTTGTCTTTCGTCTGGGTCGCGTGCGCCACGACGCATCAGGTCCGGGAATTATTCTGGTCTTCCGCCCCGTCGACACCATTGTGCGCGTGAGCCTGCGCCAAGAGGCGATGGAAGTTCCTTCGCAGGACATTATCACGCGCGACAACGTCACGCTGAAGGTAAACGCCGTCATTACGCTGCGCGTGGTCGATCCGGTCAAGGCAGTTATCGAGGTGTCGAACTACGTCTACCAGACCTCACAGTTCGCGCAGACGACCTTGCGCTCGGTCCTCGGAGAGGTCGATCTCGACGAATTGCTAGCCCACCGCGACCGACTGAATCAGCGTATTCAGACAATCATTGACGGCCACACCTCGCCGTTTGGCCTCAAGGTCATCGCCGTCGAGGTCAAGCAGGTCGATATGCCAGAGAATATGTTGCGCGCCATGGCCAAGCAGGCAGAGGCTGAGCGCGAGCGCCGCGCCAAGATCATCCACGCCGAGGGAGAGTTCAACGCTGCAGCTAAACTGGTTGACGCCGCAGCACTGATGGCGACCCAACCCATGACACTGCAACTGCGCTATCTGCAGACACTGACCGAGATAGGCGTCGAGAAGAATACAACCATCGTCTTCCCACTCCCGATGGAGCTGGTCAATATGTTCAACAAGACGGTTGGCGCAGTTTCACCTGCCGGTGCGGGCATTGCACAGTCTGACGCTACAATCCCGCAGGCGGAGGCACACGAATAGATGGCGAAGCAGCGCAGCTACGACGACGAGGAATCGACGAGGCAGGAGATAACAGACGGATATCATGGCAGCACTGATCGTGAGATCTCGCTGGGCATGCCGACGATTCTGGGCATATTCTTCGCTCTTGCGGTGCTGTGCGCCTGCTTCTTCGGTTTTGGCTACACAATGGGGCGAAAGTCGACGCAGGTTGTGCCAACGGACTCGACTGTCGCAGTGCCCGAGAGTTTGGGAACTTCGGCCAAACCTGCAGCGGGGAGTCCAGTCAATCTGCCTCCCGTGTCTCAGCCGACGACCGGCGATTCCGCCGCTCCCACGCCCGCGGAGACTGGGGCCGCGCCGGTTGCGGCTGTAACGAAGAGTTCCGCCGCAGATGCCATGATTGTGGGAGACAAGCCCGCTCCTGCCAGTGCTGAGGCGCGGACCGAGCCGCGCCAGCCGTCAATGCCCGCGATCTCGCCCACTGGGACAATCATGGTGCAGATTGCGGCGGTTTCGAGTCAGGATGTGGCCGACATTCTGCTGGCCTCGCTGAAGAAGAAGGGCTATACCGTCGCCGTGCGCCACGAGACACAGGACAATCTTCTGCACGTCCAGATCGGCCCCTTCGCCACGCGTAAGGACGCAGACGCAATGTGCCAGCGAGTGCTGGCCGACGGCTTCAACGCCATCGTGAAGTAGCTGACTATAGCGGTCGCATCGTTTCAGGCAGGGCGGAGATCATGGCGGCGCGAACGGCCTGCATCAACTCGTCGCGCGTGGCGTATTTAGCGGGATCAACGGGCGATAGAAACTGTAGGTGGGCCACTCCGGGGGTGATGGCGGCGCTATGCTTGCGCATCATCCGTTCGGTGCCGCTTATGACCACCGGGACGATAGGTGTTCCGGTATCCATTGCCATGTAGAAGGTGCCGCGTTTGAAGGGTGCAAGTCGCCCGTCCTGTGATCGCGTTCCCTCTGCAAAGATCAGAATGTGCAACCCTGACTTAAGCACTGCAGCCGCAGCCGCAACGCTGGCCTGCGCCGACTCGCGCCGACTGCCCCGCTCCACCGGAACGAAGCGGGCCATCCGCATCGCCGT
>CAZPZL010000185.1:0-5883 GCA_964590925.1 uncultured Granulicella sp. | reverse complement strand
CGTTTCGTGTGGCCTCGCGCTATCCACGCAACCGGGATCACACTCCGACCACCGAGGAAGAGAACATTCTGAAGATCGTCGAGGACCAGAAGCAGCCAGAGTACTTCCACGTCGACGAGGATGCGGGCGAGATCACCTATGCACGCCCAATCAAGCTGGATGAGGGCTGCATGGAGTGTCACGGCGACCCATCAACCAGTGTCACCAACGACGGCAAGGATGTTCTCGGCTTCCGCATGGAGGGCTGGCACGCGGGCGATCCGCACGGGATGTTCGTGCTGCGGGCCAAGATGGATCGCGTCGATGACATGGTTCATTCGGGCGTAATTGAGACCTTCGGATGGCTGGTTCCTCTGGTTGTCTGCATTGGAGTGGGCGTCTATTTCACGATTCAAAAGATTAGCGCCCACCTGCGGGCGCTGACGCAGGAGGTCAACGAGAGCTCGAGTCAGGTAACGGACGCAGCATCTCAGATCGCATCGCAGAGCCAGGCGACGGCGCAGGGAGCAACCGAGCAGGCCGCGTCGCTGGAGGAGACCTCAGCGGCAGCCGAAGAGGTCACCGGAATGATTCGCCGCAATGCCGATAACTCGCGCCTTGCAGCCGACGAGATGCAGGCCGTCGATACACGGGTAAAGGACAGCAACTCTGCGTTGGAGGAGATGATCGTCTCAATGAATGAGATCAAGGACTCCAGCGGAAAGATTGCCAAGATCATCAAGGCTATCGACGAGATCAGCTTCCAGACCAATATCTTGGCGCTGAACGCGGCGGTTGAGGCGGCGCGGGCGGGCGAAGCAGGCTCAGGTTTCGCCGTAGTGGCCGACGAGGTGCGTAATCTGGCTCAACGCTCAGCCGAGGCGGCCAAGGATACGGCTGTGCTGATCGATGAGTCGCTAGCCAAGTCAAATGCGGGCAACCTAAAGCTGGAACAGGTGGTCGGTGTCTTCCAAGGCATCAGCGAGAGCGCGGCCAAGGTGAAGTTGCTGATCGACGAGGTCAACCTGGGTAGTCAGGAGCAGCGCACCGGACTGGAGCAGGTGCTGGATGCAATTCGCCAGATGGAACAGGTGACGCAGGCCAACGCTGCAAGCTCGGAGCAGAGCGCCGCGACCAGCGAAGAGCTGGCGGCGCAGGCTCAGTCGATGAGCGACATATCGCGACGACTGCATAAGGTGGTGGAAGGGTAGGAGCAGTGCGTGCTGGGTAGCGGAGTACCACCCGCCGCCAAAAGCCTCTTCTACGCTGGCTCGCCCTTTGTGTCGCGCCTCTGTTTCAGATTGTCAGACCAATCATCCACCCGCGTCCAACGATTCTTCAGCCGGATGAACGGCGTCTCGAACCATCGATAGCTGGCCCATGCCAGGACTATTGTGCAACCTAGCCCGAACGCCGCAGTCACAATCCTCGACCTGTCCGGGATCATGTCCGTGACAAAGTTGATGTATACGAGATGCAGGATGTCGTGGAAGACGTAGGCTCCATAGCTGATGCGCCCCAGCCAGCACAGCGGACGCAGGCTGAATATGCGACAGACCATTGTCCCCGGCTGTAGCGCCATCACGATCAGGCAGGCGGCAAACAGATCGACCAGAGTCAATCCCCATATCTGCTGCCATACCGGATTCAGAAAGAGAAAGCCGGCATTTTTGGTTACGAGATAGAAGATCAGAAAGATCTCAATTGCGATGAAGAACGCGGCCCCGACAATGCGCGCAGCCTTCAGCAGGCGACAAGATGCTGGTCCACGTAGCGCCAGCGCGACCCATCCGCCCAACAGCAGAGCATCGAGGCGAAACGGTGTCCAGCAAAATAGAACCTGCTGCTGTAGCATGTATCGCGGCAGCGTATGCAGTCCGATAACACGCATCAGCGGGCACGCAATGCAGAAAAACAGGCACACCGACATCAACTTTCTGCGGTCACGAATCCAGAAGACCACCCAAGGCCAGAACAGGTAGAACTGCTCTTCCACACAGAGCGACCAGAAGTGGCCCAGATAGAGCTGGACGCTGGGAAAGCTTCGGCTCAACGGCTGAAAATCGGCCAGCATCTGGATCGGGGATCGGAAGTATAGGTAGGGATGAATACCACGGCAAAAATTGCCCAGATACACAGGCCACAGCAGCCACTTCCAACTCCAATCCCAGTGAAAGACGGGATAGGTAAACAGCAGCAGAAACAGTACTCCGTAGTAGACCGGAAAGATGCGCAGCGTCCTGCGAATGTAAAAGTTGCGCGCTCGATGCGGCTGTTCGCGACTGTCATATAGAATCCCGGTGATTAGAAACCCAGAGAGAACAAAGAAGACGTCCACCCCGCTCCAACCCCACGGTAGTTGCAGATAGTGCTGCCCGAAGACCATCAAAAACGCCATCGCGCGCAGACCATCCAACGCAGGAAAGTAGGAACGCCCCGCAGATTTTATCCCGTACATTTTTATGGGGATGGACGTGGATGGTTCAAACATGGAAGGTCGCAGGGGCGGCTCCGAACTATCTGTTCAACTCTCAGCGCGGCATATAATTTGCCAGCGTAGCTATATCTATTCTATCGCTTCTTCGCCGAAGAGGCCTTCCCTGTAGTCTTGGCGACAGCCTTGCTACTAGTCTTTGCTACGACAGACTTGGCGTTGCTCTTTTTCGGAGCCTTCACTGGAAGCTTCGGGGCAACCTTGGACTTAGCACTCACTGCCTTCGCGGCGATTGCCTTCATGGGAGTCTTCTTCGCCACAGTCTTCGCGCCGCCACCGCCAGCATTCGTTGGAGACGTCTTCTTCGCAGCAGCGACCGGCTTGCCCGCAGATTTCTTTGTCGCCGGATTGGCTGGAATGGCAGCCTTCTTCGCCGGCCTCGTAACCACACTCGGTGTGGTTGCAATTGCCTTCTTTGCTACTGTCTTCGCTGCAGATGTCTTCGCTGCAACAACCTTGCCCGCAACTGGCTTCTTCTCAACCGTCTTTGCCACGTCTGTCTTTGCCGCATCATGCTTTGCCGAGTCCGCCTTCGCGTGCACTGTGGCCTGACTGGTAACCGAGGACTTCTTGGCAGTCACGTCGGCCTTTACGGACTTGCCCGCCTTTGAAGATTCGTTGGTCTTTGCCGTACTTGCCGTCTTGGCAACGCTATCAGGCTTACTCGCAACTGGCTTGGTGGCCGCATCCTTTGGCGTCTTGGCCATGCCCATCTCGATCTTACTTGCCTCGTGCCGGAGCTCCTCATCGTCGAACTCCGCCGAATCGACCGACGAAGCCGCTTCATCGAAATCCTCAGAGTCCTCGTCCGACGCCTCGTCTTCCTCGGCCTTCATGCGAGCAGCCTTTGCCTTGGCGTCCTTCTTACTCGCTCGCGCGCGTCGCAGATGCACCGTCGGAGGCGGCGCTGGTGGGGAGTAGGGTGCCAGAAACGCCTTCATCTCCTCGACAGTAGTCAGCCGTCCGTCCATCAGCTCGAAGAAGAGCCGCTCCACCAGTTCGTCAAAGCCGTCCAGCTCCGGCACAATGCGCATCTCCTGCATCTGCGCATATGGAATTCTCTGCTTCGCTTGCGGCCATTCGGTGAAGAAGCTGTGAAACTTCGCCTGCAAGCTCGCGTTTTTGGTCGAATAAGCAACCCACAGTACAACCTCTGGAAGCGCCGTCGTCAGCAGCTTCCATGTGGCCGAAGGTGCCGCAGCTTGCTTCGATCCAAGCTCCACTGCGAACTTCTTTGCCGCGCTTTCCAGTTCTGCGATCTCGGCTACAAAGCCCGGCCGCGCAAAACTCTTCTTCAGCGCCGTCACGTCCTTGGCAGACATCTTGGCTGTCAGCAGTGGAAACTGTACCGCCGCCGAATTGGCAACGATCCCCTGCATCTGCAACTGCGCCTGAGTCTCGCGCAGCTTCTCCAGTTCCGCCACATTCACCCGAGTCGAACTCCACGCCGGAGCCAGACGCTTCAGCCAGCCCTCCTGCTCCAGCCCGCGCAGCACACGCAGCGGATCTTCCTCGTAGGCGACCTCCTCGGCCTCGTAGCCTTTGTGGAAACTCTGTAGCGCTGAGATATACGATTCATCCTTGCCCGCCTCGTAGCGTGCCCGGGTCTTCTCCTCCAACTGCCAGCCCATTCGAGCCACAAACCGCGCCGCGCGAATCAGCCGAACCGGCTCCTCGATGAAGCCATAGCTGCTGCTCAGCCGCAACTCGCGATTTTCTATGTCGGCCACGCCGTTGAGCGGGTCCATCAACAGCCCGTACGATCCCTCGTTCAGCGACAGAGCCATCGAGTTGGCGGTAAAGTCGCGCCGCCGCAAGTCTTCCTGAATCCCTGCCGCCTTATAGACCGGCTTTCCCGGCTTGGGATATTGAGCCGAAAGCGTACTTGCCACCTCCATGCGCACGCCGCCGGGAAAGCTGACGAACAAGGCTTGTCCCAGCTCCCACTCCCCGGTCACGACGGCACCGGCTTTTTGCAGATCCTTCTTTAGTTTGAGCGCGTTCCCCTGTACCGCAATATCCAGATCGCGTACCGGCGCCCCGCTGGTCAGGTCGCGCACCGCGCCACCAACCAGAAAGACCGTCAAACCCTTGGCTCGTGCGATCTCTCGTACCGTTGAAATTGCCCTCTTCTGGCCCTCGGATAGGCGGTTTTCAAGCAGATAGATATAATCAGCCATACGGTACGTTTTTCTCCATCCGGTCACCGCCGGGGTCTTTACAGCCGAACTGATTCACCTGAACCTTGCTCGAGACTCTGTCCTAAAATACGATGAATCAGTTGCTTGCAATAACGCAAAAGCGCGACACAAGCCATCATTCTAGCACGAGAAGGATGGCTTGAATATACAATTTGCACCTTTTTAAGTGACTGCTCCCCCACGCGTGTGCAACAATCCACACGCAGCATCTGACATCGATGTCCAACTCGCCCAAAAAAGTCCTCGTCCGTCGCTTCACCGGCGACACCCTCCCCGGCTATCTTCCACAGTCCGCCTTCGTACGTCAGAATTCGCTCGACCTGCTCGACCTGTCCGGTCGCCTCATCTCATTGTCGCTCAACGACATCAAGATGGTCAGCTACGTTCGGGACTTCAACCTGAACGACCCCGTCAACCCGGAACGCCTGACCCGCCGCGCCTTCCTCGCCCGCCCGCGCTCGGAGGGCCTGTGGTTGCGCATCACCTTCCGCTCGGGAGATCTATTGGAGGGACTCGCCCCAACCGATCGCACTCTGCTTGACTCGCTGGCTGACGACGACGGCCTCTTCCTCACCCCGCCAGACACCCGCTCCAACACTCAGCGCCTCTATGTCCCCCGAGCAGCTCTCACTGAGGTGCAGCTACTGGCCGTCGTCACCACTCACTCGCGCCGCCAGCCCCTTGCTGCCGACCGCGAAAACCTTCAGGACGAACTCTTCCACCTCCCCATCGACCCCGCCTCCCGTCCCAACTGAAGACAGTTGTGAGAAGACAGTGATGAATAGAGGCAGCTTCGGAATTGGTGTAGACCAATTTGTTTGTCATTCCGCTTCTTTTGTTTGTCCTTCCCGAAGGGAATCTGCTTTTTGCACACGCCACAACGGCCTACGCCATTACGGCCATTACCGAAAATGCGCTAGTGCTGCAAAGCGAGGGCGATCTCGTGGGTGGGGATTGCGCCTTCACGCAGAATCATCCATGAGTTTCCTCCGCCGGAAAGGTCGACGATGGTCGTCGGGATCGCGCGCGCTGTGGGACCTCCGTCGACAATCAACGGAATCTGGGTGCCGAGTTGGTCCATGACGCGCTCGGCATAGATACATTCCGGCATTCCGCGCAGGTTGGCCGAGGTAGCCGTGATGGGCAGGCCAAGTCCGGAGACGACGGCACGCGCAATCGCCGCTTCCGGCACGCGCAGAGCGACATTGC
>CAZPZL010000184.1:0-5885 GCA_964590925.1 uncultured Granulicella sp. | reverse complement strand
GACGAAGATGCAGGTCAGCCGGTCGCCGATGGCCCGCGCCACCAGCACCGCCGCCACTGACGAATCCACGCCGCCGCTCAACCCGCAGATGGCGTGACCCGCGCCTACCTGTGCACGAATGCGTTCGACCGTCGTCTGGATAAAGTGTTCCGGCGTCCAATCGGCCTTTGCCCCGCAGATGCCCAGCACAAAGTTCCGCAGCACCTCCATTCCCAGCCGAGTGTGTACCACCTCGGGATGAAATTGCACGGCCCAGATTCTCCGCGCCTCATTGGCAATTCCGGCGAGAGCGTTAGCCGTCTGCGCGGTCTTAATGAATCCCTCCGGCAACGTCTTGGCTTGATCGCCGTGGCTCATCCACACGTCGAGCGTCTTCGGCAACCCGTGAAATATCTCGGTCTCGGCGATCACTTCGACCTGCGCATGACCGTACTCGCGCGCAGGAGCAGGCTCCACGCGCCCGCCCAGATGATGCACGATGAACTGCAGCCCGTAGCAGATCCCCAACACCGGAACGCCCATTGCCAGCAACGCAGGATCGGCCGCCGGAGCGTCAGCGTCGTAGACCGAGCTAGGCCCGCCCGACAGAATCAGGCCCAGCGGAGCCAGCGCACGAATCTTTTCAATCGGCGCGGTACAGGGCAAAACTACGGAGAAGACGTTGAACTCGCGAATCCTGCGCGCGATTAGTTGGGTGTACTGCGAGCCGAAGTCCAGTATGACAATCGTTGAGGTGTCCACATCTCCGATTGTAAATGGGGAGGGCTCGGCAGGGTCAGTTTCTCTTGCATCCAGCCAACCGCTCGCGCACGGTATAAACCACCGCGCCCAGGGCTATCACCACCGCCGCCATCAGAATCTCGCGCTGAAAGTTCGCTCGCTTTATCAGGATGAACAAAAATCCGGCAATCGCCAACAGGGGTGGCAGCGGGTAGAGCCACATGCGAAACGGCCTCTTCAACTCCGGCTGCGTTCGTCGCAGAACCATTACGCCGACCTGCTGCATCAGAAACTGCAACAAAATCCGCAACACCACCAACGCTGCAATCACATCCGCCAACGAGAAGAAGCAGAAGCACACCGCGCCCGCACCCAGCATCAGTAGTGATCGATGGGGAAAGCCGCGCCGGTGCAGCCCTCCAAAGACGCGGAAGAAGTTGCCATCCCGCGCCGCCGCATAAGGAACCCGCGAGGTGCCGAGCAGCAGCGAGAATACGCTGGCAAAGGCCGTTAGCATGACCAGTACCGCTGCCAGCTTGCCTAGCGCTGGCCCCATGTGCGGCCTATAGGCCGTCTCTATGAAGGTCGAAATCACCGCTCGCCGCGCGTCCATATCCGCACTCGACGCCCCCACCAATCCCTGCCAGGGCAGCACCGCCAGCACCGAGACGTTCATCGCCATGTACAGCGCAGCGACCAGCGCAATCGAGATCAGAATCGCGCGCGGCACCGTGCGCGCAGCGTCTCGCACCTCGCCGCCCAGAAACGTAATGTTGTAGTAGCCCCAGTAGTCATAGGTCGCAATCAACATCGCCGAGCCAAGCCCCAGAAAGAACGCAGGCGTCGGCGCGAAGGCTCCAGCGGGAAAGATGAACGCCTGCCGCAGATGCCCGTGCAGCAACCCCGTCGCCAGAATCCACGCGATCAGCCCCATCACCACGCACCACATTGTGGCCGTCACCGCGCGCAGCTTCGCCAGCCCGCGATACAGCATCGCCACGGCCACCAACACCGCCGCAATCGCCACCGCAGTCGCCGGTCCCACGCTTACACCCGCGCTGTACCCGCCCAAGTGCAGCGTGTGCACCATCGTATGCGCCGTAAGCGACGGCCAAATGTAGCTTGCGTACTGCCCCAATCCGATGCAACCCGACGCCACCGAAAGCGGCGCGGAGAACATCAACTGAAAGATAAACAGAAACGCCAAGAAGCGCCCCAGCCGCCGCGTTCCGTCCACGCCAGAGTAGATGCGACGCAAGAAGGCGTACGAGCCGCCCGCCTCCGGCATCGCCGCGCCCAGTTCGGCCCATACCAGCCCATCGCTCACTGCCAGCAGCGCGCCCAGCATCCAGCCCAGCATCGCCTGCGGCCCGCCCATCGCGGTCAAGATCAGAGGCAGCGTAATGAACGGCCCCACGCCGATCATGTCCAGCATGTTCAGAGCCACGGCCCCGGGTAGCCCCAGCGTGCGCGGCAACTCTTCCGCCCGCGGCAACGCTGCGGCGTTACCCGCATGCATCTCCTGCGCGCCGTTCGTCTTCGTTTCGATCAATGGAGTAAGCGGTTCGATGGCTAGAGTCTATCTTGCCGCACCGCTGTTTAGAAGGGCTCCACTCAGACGCGCATGACACATACCGTTCGAATGAGCGACACTATTACCATCATGCCCAACGCCCGTAAGCAGCAACTGCTTGAAGCCGCAAATCTTCTCATCGACGCTCGCCGCAACCATGCACCCATTGCCGACCTCCCTGCCGCTATAGCTCCCGCCTCACTCGACGAGGCCTACTTCATTCAAGACGCCATCGCCGCCGCCTTCGGCCCCATCGGCGGCTGGAAGATCGGCGCTGGCTCGCTCGAAGCCACGCCCGCCTACGCGCCCATGCCGCTCGCATGGTTCTACTCCGACGGCGCAACCCTGCCCGGCCAGCGCTTTCGCTACCGCGTCCTCGAAGGCGAGATCGCATTTCTGCTTGGCAAGGACCTGCCCGTGCGCGCCACGCCCTACACCCGCACAGAAGTCGTCGCCGCCATAGCCAGTTGCCACCCCATCATCGAGGAGCTGGAGTCGGGCCTGATCGACCCCAAGGCCGTCGCGCCCTTCACCTCCTCCGCCGACCTGCAAATGAACGGCGCCTTCATCGTCGGCCCTGCTGTCGCCAACTGGCAATCCATCGACTTTCACACCGAGACCGTAACCCTCACTGTCGATGGCGCCGTAGAGGTACAGCGCACCGGCTCCAACACCTCCGGCGACCTCATGCGCCTGCTGCCCTACATCGCCAACGAGGCCAGCGTTCGCACCGGCGGCCTGAAGGCGGGCCAGTGGATCACCACTGGCAGTTGGACCGGTAACACCCCCGCCCGCGCGGGCTCACACGCAGAGGTTGTCTTTGCCCACGCCGGTCGCGTCAGCCTGCGCTTCGAGTAGTTCGCAAGTAAAGCTGATTTTGTCATTTGCAGCATCATTTTTGTCATTCCGCAGCGAAGCGGAGGAATCTGCTTTTTCTCGTTGCACGACGATCTACACCATCCCGGAATCAGCTTTATGACTCAGTACCGCTCTCTGCCGGAGTCGATCCCCGCGCTGGTCGCCGCGACGCCCGGATCGGTACTGCTGGAAACAGCTCGCCCCGACGCCGAGAATCACCGCAGTTACATCTTCCTCGCCCCGCTGCACACTATCACCGCAAACTCCAGCGAACAGCTTCCAGCTCTCTTCGCGCAAATCGAAGAATCCCTCACCGCTGGCCACTACCTCGCAGGCTTCCTCAGCTACGAGAGCGGCTACACGCTGCAAGACATCGAAGACAATCGCCCGCACGAACTGCCACTCGCCTGTTTTGGCGTCTACCGCGAGCCAACCATCTTTCACCACGCCACCGGCATCTTTTCTGGCCCACCGCTGCCCATGCTTCCAGCCGTGCCGCAACACACTCCCACCTTCAGCAAAGAAGAACTCGCCCTCACTCTCACGCCTGTAGCCTATAGCGAGAAGATTGAGCAGATCAAAGAGCAGATAACCGCTGGCGCAACCTACCAGGTTAACTTCACCGACCGCATCCGCCTGCGCACCGAGGCCACACCCGCTGAGCTGTACATCGCACTCAACCGCCAGCAGCCCGTCGCCTACGCCGCGCTGGTGAATCTCATGGCTAGCCAAATCCTCTCGCTCTCACCCGAACTCTTCTTTCGCGTGTGCGACCGCGTCATCACCACGCGTCCGATGAAGGGCACCTGGCCGCGCGGTCTCGATAGTGCCGAAGACACCCTCGCCGCGCTCGCTCTCCACCACAACGAGAAGAATCGCAGCGAGCACATCATGATCGTCGACCTGCTGCGCAACGATCTCGGACGCATCTGCGCCACCGGCACTGTCCGCGCCGACAACCTCTTCCACGTCGAGCGCTACCCGACGCTGCTGCAGATGACATCAACCGTCAGCGGCAGGCTGCGAAACGGCGTCACCTGGCTCCAACTCTTCCGCAGCCTCTTCCCCAGCGGCTCCATCACCGGCGCGCCCAAGATCAGTACCATGCGCATTATCCGCTCGCTCGAAGCCACTCCGCGCGGCGTCTACACCGGCTCCATCGGCTTTATTGCGCCAACCGGCGACGCCACATTCAACGTCGCCATCCGCACCTTGGTCGTCGATAGAAACTGCGTAACCATGGGCGTCGGCGGAGGCATCGTCTACGACTCCAACCCCGCCGCCGAGTTCGCCGAGTGTCAGTTGAAGGCCGCATTCCTCACCCGCACGCAGCCCGCCTTCGACCTCATCGAGACGATCCTATGGAGCGACGGCTACAGCCTGCTCCCCTTTCACCTCGACCGCCTGCGGCGCTCCTGCGATTACTTCGACCGCATCTACGTCGCCGTGGAGATCGAGTCTCGCCTACACGCGCTGGCCACAGCCTTCGCCCCACTCAGCCGCCATCGCGTACGCCTCACCCTCGACCCACGCGGCCAGATCGCACTCACCCACGCGCCGCTCTCGCCAAATGCAACTGAATGCCGAGTTACCATCGCCCGCGAGCGCACTTCTTCCAGAGACGTATTCCTTCGCCACAAGACTACCCACCGCCCGCTCTACGACCACCTCTTTGCCACCGCGCAGCAGGCTGGCTTCGACGATATTCTCTTCCTCAACGAGCGCGACGAACTCACCGAAGGCGCCATTAGCAACGTTTTTGCCCGCATCAAAGGCCGCCTATACACGCCACCGCTGGCCAGCGGAATTCTCCCCGGAGTCTTCCGCCACCACCTGCTCGAAGCCATCCCCAGCGCCGAAGAACGTACCCTCACACTTGCCGACCTCCGCACCGCCGACGAAATCTACCTCTGCAATTCCGTCCGCGGATTGAGAAAAGCTGTTGTGAGTTATGAGTAGTGTGTAGTGAATCGTGAACGACGGGCACAATCCAGTTCCCAACTAATACTCATCCATCTATCCAAATAATTTAGATTGTCATCCCCGAAGGGGATCTGCTTCTACCTTTGCTATTGCCCTTACCCCCAAAGGCCATCGGCCCGCACTATAGTCATCGAGCCTAGCTGATCTCCAGAATTGTCTCGCTGGCCGCCGCAATCTCCTGCGCCCGTGCGGCCACTCGTCGGGCAACCTCGAAGAACGGCTTGGCCAGCGCATCCTCCGGCCCAGTTGCTGCAACTGGCTGGCCTGTGTCTCCGCCCACACGAATCGCCGGGTTCAGGTCGAGCGAGCCGAGAAACTCCAAGCCTGCCTCCGCCGCGATCTTCTCCGCGCCGCCAGTCGAGAAGATGTCGATCGCCTGCTGGCAGTGCGGACAGGTGAAGTGACTCATGTTCTCAACAATGCCGATTACCTCGACCTTCACCTGATGGAACATTGCAATCGCTCGCCGTGCATCCTGCAAGCTCACATCGCTCGGCGTCGATACAACAACCGCGCCGGTCAGCGGCACCATCTGCACCAGCGACAACACAATGTCGCCCGTGCCGGGAGGCAGGTCGATAATCAAAAAGTCCAGCTCGCCCCACTCCACCTGCTGCACGAACTGGCGGATAATCTGGTGCAGCATCGGCCCGCGCATCACCATCGGCTGATCGCCCTGCGCGATCAACCCCACGGAGATGAACTTCACTCCATGCGCCTCCAGCGGTCCGATGCGCTCCTCGCCGACCAT
>CAZPZL010000183.1:0-5934 GCA_964590925.1 uncultured Granulicella sp. | reverse complement strand
TGACGACGCGGGCGGGCGGCTGAAGGCAGTGCGCGAGCGGAAGTTTCCCGCGCATGGGTTTGCCTCGCTGGACGCCGTGGTCTGTGCGTTTCTTACCGATGACGAGCGCACGGAGATTGCTGCGGCCTGCTTTGGATGTCCAGGCCCCGTGCGCGACGGTCGGCTGAAGCTGACGAACCTGGCTTGGACGTTGGATGCGCGCCAACTCTCGCAAACGCTGGCAATCGAGCATGTTTTTCTGATTAATGACCTGGAAGCCACCGGCTATGGAATTCCTGTGCTTGCGCCGGAGAATATCATCACTTTGCAAGAGGGCGATGCTGCTGCGATGGGTCATCGTGGGCTGATTGCAGCGGGCACTGGGCTGGGCGAGGCGCTGCTCGTCTGGGACGGCAAGACGCATCGGCCCATTCCCTCTGAAGGTGGCCACTGCGACTTCGCCGCGCGCACCGACCGCGAAATAGCTCTCCTCGAATACCTGCGACGCACGCTCGGCGGGCACGTGAGCTGGGAGCGCGTCGTCTCCGGCATCGGCATTCACAACATATATGGCTATCTACGCGATGTCGAGCGCCTCGATGAACCCGTCTGGCTGCGCGATCGCATGACCAGCGAAGATCCCAACGCCGTCATCGGCAGCTGCGCCGAAGATGGATCGAGCGCACTATGTTTTGAGACAATGCAGACCTTCGCTGCGGCCTACGGTGCTGAGGCGGGAAACATCGCGCTGAAGGTGCTGGCGACGGGCGGAGTCTACCTGGGCGGAGGCATCGCTCCAAAGTCACTGAAGACGCTGCGCAACGGCGAATTTTTACAGGCCTTTCTCGACAAGGGGCGACTATCGTCCCTGCTGGCGTCGATTCCGGTGCGCGTGATTCTGGACGAGAGCTGCGCTCTGCTGGGTGCTACAGTTTATGCGGCGGACCACGTCAGGCGAGAACGCTGATTATAATACCAAGGGCGTTTTCGGCTGACGAGACGCTGGAGCCGCTGGCGCTGGCTCCGGGCAGATTGGCGACCGAGGCGGTGTAGGTTCCGTTGCTATCTTCTACGCTGCCAGAGTAGCTCTTGCCATCGACGGTTGTGGAGTAGACAGCGGCCAGCTCCTCAGCGGTCGAACTGGCTGTGGAGACACCCCCTCCGCCACCGCCTCCGTGAGAAGACTTGCTGGATGAGTTGGAGCGGGTAGTCGTCGTGGTGGCCGTCGCTGAGGTGGTTGCCGCAGACGCCGATGTGGCCGAGGATGTTGTTGAGTTCGACTTGGACACGGTTGCCGTGGATGTGTTCGATACGATCGTTTGCTGGCCGATTGATGCCATCGACGATATGCTGGCGATCTGCATCGTGCTATCCCCCTTGCCTCAGACCTACCTTCCGAACCGGATACATTCTTCTATGGAAGTATCGGCGCCGGGACATAGGACTTTAGCACGCTGGAGAAAAGAACGGAGTACGTCGGTTTGCAGGCTGGCGTCGGGCGATTGAGTAAAGCGGTTTAGAAATTGCTATATACCAACTTGTTTGTCATTCCGCAACGCCGCCGAGGAATCTGTTTTGGCTTTACCTTTACTGTTGCCTGACAAGCGCCAAGGCGCGTCCTATACCAGCCTGAGCCGCAGGCTTAGATAAGTTTCCCGCACAATGCCAAGAGGGCTAAAGACCCGACCTATGCATCCCCACAGCTCAACTCACTCCGCCGCATTCGCCCAAGCGTCCACTGTAACAAACTGCATCGCCGTTCCGCGCTGCTTGGAGAGCAGCCGATCCACCGCGCGCACCGTGTCCATTCTCTCCGCGCCCATCGCGCGATGCCCGCCATCATGCAGCAGCAGATTCGCGCCACGCCCGCGTCTGCGCCATCGCTCGATCCCCGCCGCCAGATTGCCCAGAATGCTATCCACTCCAATCGGCTTCCAGTCGTAGCCGAAGACATTCCACAGCACCGGCGTCAGCCCCAACTCGCGCGCCGCGCGCATCACTACTGGCCGTCGCGCTCCGTATGGCGGACGAAAGAACTTCACCGCCTCGCCCGTAATTTCCTCAAGCACTGCATTGCAATCGGCGATCTCCTGCCGTACCCGCGCCGCCGACTGCGTCGACAGCCGCGGATGGCTCATGGTGTGATTTCCCACGATGTGTCCCGCCGCCACCACCTGCCGCACAATCTCCGGCCTCGCACGCGCAAAGCTCCCCATATTGAAAAAACTGGCACGCACTCCATGCCGAGCCAGTACGTCGAGCAGCTCTGGCGTCGCACAATCATTCGGTCCATCGTCGAAGGTCAGCGCGACCTCGTCCGCATCGTCGCCCGCAATCACCGCCCGTCCAAAGATCTGCGAGGTCGGCCACAGCGACGCGTAGGCGCATCCGCCGACAGCCAGCCCAACTGTCGCAGCCGTCGCAACCCCCTCCACAATCGCCGAGGGCATCACTACTTCTTCCCTGTTGCCTTCAGCAACTCGAAGACCGCCTCGGCGTGGCCCGCCGGAGTCACCTTCTCGAAGACGTGCAGCAGCCTCTGTCCTTTGCCCGTGTCCGCCGAGATGAGATACGTTGTCCGCTCGACTCCCGTCACCGGCTTGCCGTACATCTTCTTTTCCTTCAGCAGCCCGTATCGCTTGATGAGCTCCATCTCGGGATCGGCCAGCAGGTCGTATGGCAGCTCATACTTTGCTTTGAATTTCTTCTGCTTCGCCACTGTATCGCGCGAGACGCCCAGCACCACGATCCCCGCCTTCTTGAACTTGGCAAATATGTCGCGAAACCCGCACGACTCCAGCGTGCAACCCGGCGTATCGGCTCGCGGATAGAAAAAGAGCACCACGGGCTTCGCCGCCAGACTCCGCAGCGAGACGCTCATTCCATCCTGATTCAGCAGCGTAAAGTCCTCTACAATATCGCCAACCTGCATCTGCATCCTCCTCGTGCCTCTCTGTCTCCAGCTACTTTGCGGTAAGCGCGGCCAGCGTCTTCTCCAACGAAGAGGAGTCCTCCACATTAAGGGCTGCCGCCGCGTCCTTGCCCAGAATCTGCTTCAACAGCCCGCCCAGTACACGTCCCGGCCCCACCTCGACAAAATGCGACGCTCCCTTTGCCACCAGCAATTCGATGCACTCGACCCAGCGCACGGCTCCGGTCACCTGCGCCACCAGCGCCTCGCGCGCGGCATCTCCCGTTGTAATCAGCTTCGCGTTGACGTTGGCCACCACCGGGAAGGCCGGGTCGTGGAACTTTACGGCGGCTAAATCCTTCGCCAGCAACTCCTGTGCAGGCTGCATCAGCGCACAGTGGAATGGCGCACTCACTGGCAGCATCACGGTCTTCTTTGCTCCGGCCTTCTTACACAACTCCGCCGCCTGCTCGACCGCGCCAAGCGAGCCCGAGATCACCGTCTGCCCTGGTGAGTTCAAGTTCGCCGCCGAGACCACGGCCAGCTTCGGGTGAAAGTTCTTCGCCGCCTCGTCTCCCGGCAGCGGCGTTAGCTTGTCGGTCACCTGCTCGCAGATGGCCGCAATCAGCATTGGGTTCAGCGCTAACACCGCAGCCATCGCACCCTCGCCCGACGGTACCGCTTGCTGCATATATCTCCCGCGCAGCCGCACCGCTCGCACCGCGTCGGCGAAGCTCAACGTCCCCGCCGCAACGTGCGCCGAGTACTCGCCCAGCGAGTGCCCCGCAGCAAACTTCACCGCGATTCCATGATCCTTCAGCGCCACGGTCAACACGCGCGCCGCAGCGGTCGAAACCGTCAAAATCGCTGGCTGCGTATGCTCGGTCTGTCGCAGCGTCTCCTCCGGCCCCTTGAAGATCACCTTCGACAACGCAAAGCCCAGTGCCTCATCGGCCTCATTGAAAACCGCGCGCGCCACTGGATATTTATCGTATAGATCGCGGCCCATGCCCACCGTTTGCGAGCCTTGACCAGGAAAGAGAAGTGTAATTGCAGAGAGTTGTGCCATCTCTATCATCTTAACCCATCGCTGGCTTTCAGCTCGACCGAAACTTAGCTCGACTGCCATTCTCCTGCCCGAAGTGTCTAGAGCGGTGTGCCGTGAGCCGTTGTATTTCGCTGTTGAATCCGTTCCTGTATTACGCTTTCAGCAGAACAATTCACTCAATCGAAACTAGCGTCTCCTCAAATCGCAGGAGGGGACTGTTTTGATGGTAGAAATAGTTTCAGGAGGCAGGCGAATGGCAACGCACTTCACACCAGCCGCACTCAAGTTTCTCCGCTCGCTGGAGCGGCACAATGATCGCGAGTGGTTCGACCCGCGCAAGGCGATCTACGAACACGAGTTGAAGGCTCCCATGCTGGCGCTCATCGAAGAGGTCAACGAATCGCTTGCCGCCTTCGCGCCCGACCACATTCGTCCGCCGCAGAAGGCTCTGTTCCGCATCTACCGCGACACCCGCTTCGCCACAGACAAGCGTCCATACAAAACGCACGTCGCCGCTTGGTGGGCCCGCTCTGGCATGGAGAAGACCTCCGGCGCGGGCTTCTACTTCCACGTCAGCGCTAAGGAGACCATTATCGCCGCTGGTATCTACATGCCCAGCCCCGCGCAGATGCTGGCCATCCGCCGCTACCTGGTGGACCACCACACCGAACTGCGCGCCCTGCGCGCAAACCGCAAGCTGCGCGCCGCTCTCAGCGAGTTCGAGGGCAACCGCCTTACCCGCCCGCCGCGCGGCTTTGCTGCAGACTCGCCCGCGCTCGACCTGCTCCTCTGTCGACAGTGGGGCGTCGCGGCAACTCTACCCGCAGAGTTGGCGACGCAGTCCACGCTGCTGAAACAAATCACTCGCCGCTTCGCTCTGGCCGCCCCGCTGGTCCACTTCCTCAACACCCCGCTCACAGCGTCCGAAGCGATGGACTAGAAGAGGTTGGCGAGGGCGGTGCGCGGCCCCTGGGTCAGGATTGCCGTGGTATACCGCGCTACGGACGATGAGAGGCCAGAGATGTTGCGCAGGTCTTTGCCCCACCAATCGGCCTGCTGTAGCACCTCATCGGTCAGCGCACGCACGGCGGTAGACGAGCCGTCGGAGTGGTCGAAGACGCTCCACAGCGCAGCAAACTTCTCCAGAACCGGCAAGCTGTCCTGAATCGGGTACTCCTTGCCTTCGCGATGTCCGATCAATATGCCGTCCTTGATGACCGTGCCGCGGTAGAAGACAATCAGCGCTGCCAGAGCGAAAGTCAGGTGTGTCGGAAGCTGTTCCTGCAGGTTGAGGTACTTGCGCAGCGAGGGTAGTACCCGCGCCTTGTACTTCGAGACCGAGTTCAGCGTAATGCTCAGCAGTGCGTGGTGGATGAACGGATTGCTGAAACGCTCGTAGACGGCCTCGGCAAAGAGTTCCAACTCCTCGGTGGGCAGCGTGAGCGTGGGAATGACCTCGTTGGCGATGGCGTGGCGCATATAGCCGGAGACCAGCGAGTCCGCCATGAATTCGCCCACAAACTCGTGCCCGGCAAGAAACGCGATCGGCACCGTACTGGTGTGTGCTCCATTCAGAATGCCGACCTTGCGATCCCGGTAGGGCTTCATGTTCTCGCTAAGGATGACGTTGAATCCAGCCTTGGCCAGCGGCAGCTCCTCGGCGATGGAGGCGGGGCCTTCGATAACCCACAGGTGGAAGATCTCGGAGCTGTCAAACAGATCGTCGCGATAGCGCTCCGCGGCCCACAGCGCATCGACCTCGGCGCGCGGATAGCCGGTCACGATGCGGTCCACCAGCGTGTTGGTGAAGACGTTGGCCGTCTCGATCCACTCAATGAATTCGTCGTCGAGCTTCCAGTCCTTTGCAATCTGTAGCACGATCCGCTTCAGGTTGTCGCCGTTGTGGTCAATCAACTCGCACGGCAGCAGGATAAAGCCCTTGGCTGCGTCGCCGTTGAAGATCTTGTAGCGCTCCAGCAAAAGCAGTGTGAGCTTG
>CAZPZL010000182.1:0-5962 GCA_964590925.1 uncultured Granulicella sp. | reverse complement strand
GTGCGGGCGATAGTTTTTTGCCAACACTGTTTCTTTGGCGGCTTTGCCCTTGTAACCGGCGTCGGCGCGGGAAAGGAGGCGGCTCGATTTTGCGGTATAGGTAGGGCTTTCAGCCCCTGACTCCGTCTCGGATTGTGGACCTGGAGTGGTATGGGACGGGCCTTTGGCCCTTGGCGCTGGGAATTGGTAAATGTTTGAAACAAAGCAGGATCATATTGTGGACCTTGGGATGCGGATTTACTGCGAATTTGAAAAAACTTTGGGGGCGGGCGAAGTTGGCGGCAGACCCATCCTTGCGGCAAGAACAAGTACGCCGCAAGGATGGGGCACCCACTGTTTTGAGATCGATCAAGATTTCAAAAACTTAGAGCGGTTCCCGTAATGATGTATGCCGCAGTCGAACGACAATAAAGCAGATTCCTCCACTTCACTACGGAATGACAAAAAATCCGGTCTACATAAATTCGGGAACCGATCTAGGGTGATCCACCCGCCGGTTTGATGAATTGTCCATTCGATGACTCAGTTGGTCGATAAGAGCCTATTGAGCCAGTCATCGAATTTGTGTTCATTCGCCCCATGAGCATTCTTCCCACGCTCCCGCAACTTCTCCACGACCCTTTCCGTGTCTTCCCAGCAACACACTTCGATTGATGCCAGATAATTTCCTTTGAGAAGCAAATCGCAGGCCCGTTGATCGTACTCTGGAACGCTGTAACCGCAGATCACAACTTCCTCACTGCATTTAAGTGCTTCGGCTGCCTGAGACCAAAGGCCATTCCAGAATTCTTCGTGCATTCTGCCAAGGCTTGTTTCAACGAAGAACTGCTTACAGCGTGCCGGAAGAATCATTGTCCCGTTTGAGTCGGCGATCGGACCGCTGTAAAGAGGGTCAGCACGGCCAGGGTATCCCAGAAACTCGATCTCGGAAGAGTCAATCAAGGGACGGCCATTCCAGATTGCGGGGAAACGCCAATTTATGCTTCCATGAAGTTTCAGCATCTTTACAGGAGATTCGTTTTCAAATCCTTCCATTTCGAATCCGTAACCGTCTCCCAAGCACCACTTTCGTTGGCTCATGAGGTGCGGCTCGAGAGAGACATCGTAGTTGAAGGTAAGCACGCAATCACCCGGAGCAATAATATCCCGCGCAAATCGCGCGTAGTCGTTGGCATCACGCATTCTGCTCTCCTGAAACCACATGCGGATCGCCGCAATGAGAGCAGGCTTGTGGCAGTTGCACAAGTCGACAACTTCACTTGGGCGCTGCCCCATGACTGGGCAACTAGCAATCTTTTCTTCGATTGCTGTGATGAGAATTTCTATGTCCTCAGTCACAGGAAAGTGGTTCCTCAAGAATTGCGAAGTTTGCCGAAAGCTGAAGGGGCCGACGTCCTCATGCCCATCCATCCATGCGAACAAACCATGCCCCATGCGCTTAGCAAGCGGGTAACCGACGTGGAGCGAAGCACCAGCGCCAAATACATAAGTGTTCATGATTTTCCTCCCACATGTACACCTGTTATCTCACAAGCTAGACCCTCTGATTTGGATGATCTGCTTCGCGTCGTCGCGCGGTCCATTCTGATTTGATCTCTATGGTGCCAGTTTTGCCCGTTGCGTAGTGCCGGAAGCTGGACCACGGCCACGCCTCCAGCTTCTCGACCAGACCTCTGAATCTCCGTGGACCGGATTGCGGCACCGTCGTATACTCATGGTTATGTCCATCGTGAAAAATGCCGCTGCGATTGCCAAGGGGATGAGCATCACTCTGGGGCAGGTCTTTCAGCCGACCGAGGTGGAGAACTATCCCGACGGCAAGGGGCCGATGCGTGGCGCGCGGTTCGAGGAGCGATTCCGCGGCAAGCACGAACTACAGCGCGACGAGAACGGTCTGGAGAAGTGTGTGGCGTGCTTCCTGTGCGCGGCGGCCTGTCCGGCCAACTGCATCTATATAGAAGCAGCGGATAATACCGACGAGGCGCGGATCAGCTCGTCCGAGCGCTACGCCAAGGTATACAACATCGACTACAACCGGTGCATCTTCTGTGGCTACTGCGTGGAGGCCTGTCCGACCGACGCGATTACGCATGGGCACGGATTCGAACTGGCCAGCTTGAACGCGACCAGTCTGGTGATGCGCAAGGAAGATCTGTTAGTCAATATACAGAGCGCGGACGTAATGCCGAATGTCGTGACTTCGGCCAGTGACGAGACCGCGGCACTGGCTTAGTAAAGGGGGCTGATAAATTTTCCATTTGTAGACTGAAGCTGATACAAGGGAGAATGCTGCCAAGTGTCATCACCCGTTCCTTTGTTGCGTCTTGTCTTCTTACCGTCTGTTTGATCACGTTGCCTGTGATAGGCCAGAGCAGGGCT
Organism: uncultured Granulicella sp.; assembly: GCA_964590925.1. Taxonomy (GTDB): domain Bacteria; phylum Acidobacteriota; class Terriglobia; order Terriglobales; family Acidobacteriaceae; genus Edaphobacter. The sequence continues at coordinate 3,583 of CAZPZL010000182.1, read as the reverse complement.
GCTGTGCTGAATCAAAGCGCGACTGCTACGGAAGAAATGGCTCTGCGCGAAGGCTTTCGCAATCCGCCCGCCGAGGCCAAGCTGCGCTGCTACTGGTGGTGGCTGAACGGCAATACGACCGAAGAGACCATTACTCGTGACCTGACCGAGATGAGTCGCAAGGGCTTCGGTGGCGTACTGTTAGTCGATGCCAATGGATCGAATCAGAATGGCAACGACAATGTTCCGCCGGGGCCACTGTTCGGCTCCCCCGAGTGGGTGCGGCTCTACCATTATGCGTTGAAGACGGCGGCGGCGCTTCACATAGAGGTGACGCTGAATGCGACCAGCGGGTGGAATCTGGGCGGGCCGGATGTGAAGCCCGAGCAGGCATCCAAGCTGTTGACCTGGTCGCGCACACTGGTTGAAGAGGGCAAGAGCTTCAACGGATCGCTGCCTGCGCCGCCGACAAAGAATGGACTTTATCGCCAGATCGCAGTACTGGCTTATCCACTGGCGCATGGGGCTGCGTTGCCGGGAGAGAGTGGCGATAAGCGCGCGCCGATTACGCAGTTGGCGTTCAAGTCAGCGGCGGCCGAGACCGGCTTCTCAATGCCGCCACCTGAGCCGTTGTTGGGAGAAGCAGAGTCCAAGCCGGACGATGAGGACACCGAGCTGGCAAGCGTCGTTAATCTCAGCGCAGAGGTGGATGCGGCGGGGCGTCTCGTTTGGCAGCCGCCGACCAAGGGCAGGTGGAGATTCTGCGCATAGGCTACACCGACTCCGATGCGCACGTCTCGACGGCGAGCGGTGCCTGGCAGGGACTGGCGATTGACTATTTGGACCGCGGCGCATTCGATACCTATTGGGATCACACACTGGCGCCTCTGCTGGAGGCTGGCCGTCCTTATCTGAAGACCACACTGATCGCAATTGCTACCGATAGTTGGGAGTTGAAAGGAGCCAACTGGACCGGGCGCTTTGCCGCGGAGTTTCGCCAGCGGCGTGGCTACGATCCGACGCGTTATCTGCCAGTAGTCACTGGGCGCATCGTCAACGATCGAGCCACCAGCGAGCGATTTTTGAACGATCTGCGACGCACGGTGGGCGATCTGGTGACGGATCACTACGATCATTTCGCCGAGCGCGCAAGAGCATACGGAATAGGTATTCAGTGCGAATCCGGCGGACCACACGGCGCGCCGATCGACGCTCTGGAGACCTTTCGCTCTTCATCTCTGCCGCAGGCCGAGTTCTGGGCGGAGTCTAACGAGCATCGCTCACGCGCTGAGGAGCGATTCTTTGCCAAGGAGGTTGCAAGTGCGGCGGACATCTATGGAAGGAAGTTCGCGCTTGACGAGGGGCTGACGACAATCGGGCCGCAGTGGAGTGAGTCGCTGGCTACCGACCTGAAGCCGACCTTCGACCGGGGGCTGACAGAGGGCATGAATCGTCTGGTGTGGCACCAGTTCACCGCCTCGCCAAAGCAGTTCGGATTGCCGGGCAATGAGTACTTTGCGGGCACGCACCTCAACCCCAATGTGACGTGGTGGAATCAGGGCGCGGAGTTCTTTCGCTACCTCAATCGCGCGCAGTTCCTGATGCAACAGGGCCACGCCGTCGACGATGTGCTGTACTTCTATGGCGACGAAGTGCCGAACTTCGTGCGACTAAAGCGAGACGATCCGGCGCGCGCAATGCCGGGATACGATTACGACGTGACGGACGAGGACGCGCTGCTGCGTACCTTGACGGTGAAGGACGGGACGATTTCAACGCCGGCGGGCAATCACTACCGGCTGCTGGCGATGCCGCGTGGACAGCGGCTGAGTCTCGCCTCGCTGGAGCGCATTGCGAGTTATGTGCGACAGGGTGGAAGTGTTGCTGGGCCGATTCCAATAGCGCCCACTGGAATCGTAGACGCTACGACAGCGCAGAGATTCGCGCAGTTGACGCAGAAACTGTGGAACGGATGCGAGACGGCGGCATCGCACACAGTCGGCAAGGGCACGGTCTACTGCAACGCGGAAGCGCGCGCGGCACTTGGGACGATGAAAGTAGTGTCGGACTTCGAGGAGAACAGCGGATCGCTGGACTATGTACATCGCGCGGATGGCACGATTCAAATCTATTTCGTACGGAATACTACCTCGCACGCGGTCGATGCTATTGCGCACTTTCGCGTGGCAGGGTTGCAGCCGGAGCTATGGAACGCGGTGGATGGAAGCGTTGCGCCACTTAATTATTTTAACGTGGAGGACGGGCGGACGCGGATGGCGCTGCACCTCGATGCGTATGGGTCGGTCTTCGTGGTCTTCGCTCGGCAAGCGGGCGTACATGCGGTTGCGGTGACGAAGGACGGTCGCGTGGTTGATTCTGCGGAGGTGCGCGGGGACGGTCGTGGTGGCTTTGAACTGGCGCGTACCGATGCGGGCGACTATCGCGTGAAGCTATCTGATGGCCGCGAGTTGGTGGCGACGGTTGCTGCAACCAGGACGGTCGATCTTCCCGCCAACCATTGGACAATTGCGTTTCAGGCGGAACGCGGCGCTCCAGAGGGCACGCTGCCGTTGCAAGGATTGCAATCGTGGAGCGAATCCTCTGACGCAGGCGTGCGCTACTTCTCCGGTACGGCGAGCTATCGCACAACGATTGATGGGACGCATACGGCGGGCGAACGCGTCTACCTGACGCTGAGCGACTTGCGCGAGATCTGCACGGTGCGCATCAACGGCAAAGACGCGGGAACGATCTGGTCGATGCCCTACCGGCTCGACATCACCGATGCACTGGCGAAGGGGAAGAATTCGCTGGAGATTGCAGTGACGAATCTGTGGCCAAACCGTTTGATCGGCGACGCGCAACCAGGAGTGACGCGCACCTACACGCAGACCAACATCCGCAAGTACAAAGCAGATTCGCCGCTGCTGCCCTCGGGATTGATCGGGCCGGTCGCCATCGAGATAACGCACGACGCTCTTCTGCGCGCCACTGAGGGCAAGCGCAGAGGCGCGTCTGAGTAGATTACTGGTCAGTGCCTGTTTTTGCGCACGGTGCTGCCGTGGACCAGATCTATCGAATTAAACTGGACGATTCATCTCTATACGCTATCATGGGTTGTTCTAAACCCAAGGAGATTGAGCGCGATGGATTCTTCTGTCACTGGTCTGTTGGTGAAGTATGGCTGGATTCTGGTCGTAATTTTGGTCGCGGTCTTTCATCAGGCTGTGCTACGCATCTTCTTTGGAACGGTGATTGTTTCCAAGGACGAGATCGGGATTCTTAACAAAAAGTGGGTTCTGTTTGGCAAGAATCGGACACTGCCCGACGGCACCATCATTGCTCTGAACGGCGAGGCCGGGTTACAGGCCGACACGTTGGCCCCAGGTATTCACTTTGGTCTGTGGGTATGGCAGTACACGGTCTACAAGGCTCCGTTTACGACGATTGATCGCGGGCACATTGGCATTGTGGAGGCTCGCGACGGACATGCGCTCTCGGGCGGACGCGTTCTGGCCAAGACCATCGAGTGCAACTCGTTTCAGGATGCGCGTGCGTTTTTGACCAAGGGCGGTGAGCGTGGGCCGCAGATCTCGATCATTCC
>CAZPZL010000181.1:0-5964 GCA_964590925.1 uncultured Granulicella sp. | reverse complement strand
GAGACATTCGCGCTGGTGTTGTTGGAGATCGAGTACGCCTTGGCCGGGTTGTAGTCGGACTTGCGGGTGAAGACCTCCGTACCCAGCGAGATCGGCTTGTTGTGCAGGTAAGGCTCTGTGAATCCGAAGCTTAGGTTGCGCGACAGATCGCCGATGTTGGCGTTGACCGACAACGTCTCGCCTAGACCGAGAAAGTTGTTGGTCTCGTATTGCAGCCCGATGAAGGTGCCCGACAGCCCACTGAGGCCGCCGTTGACAGCAATCGAGTTCTTGCCCTTCTCCTTGAGCTTGAGCAATAGATCGACCGTGCCGTCGTCGGCGTTCTGCCGCGTCTCGGTATCGTCGTCCACCTTCAGTGTCTCGAAGTAGTTCAACTGGTTCAGCCGCAGGATCGACATCTCCCAAGCCTGACTGCTGTAGCGTTGCCCCTCTTCGAGTAGCAGCTCGCGCCGGATTACCTTGTCGCGGGTCAGCGTATTGCCGGTGAACTCGATGCGTGAAACGAAGTACTGCTTGCCCTCGTCAATACCGATGTCCAGATAGATCAGTTTTTTTGCATCGTCGCGCCGTGGTCTTGGGTCGGGCACCATATCGATGAAGCCGTAACTTCCATATGCCTTCTTCAAGGCCTTGATGCCCTTGGAAAAGAGAGTTGTGTTGAACCAGTCTCCGTCCTTCAGTGCAAACTGCGCCCGCAGCGCAGCCGAATTGCTGAGTGCCTTGTTGCCGCTAAAGGTAATTCCACCCAGCCGGTATCGCTCGCCCTCTTCGACTGGCATCAGGATGTCGATGCGCTTGCCGGTGGAGGGTTTCAGGGTGAACCAGTTTAGCCCGCCCTCGTCGCGCACATGGGTCTGAGGATCGGTGGTCTCGGCGTTGAAGTATCCTCGTTCACGGTATGCCTCGCGCACCCGTTCGGTGTCTTCGTCCAGCTTGCTGGCGTCGAAGGTTCGCGCCAGCAGATCCTCCAGAACGATGGAGTGCGGGATGCCGATAGGCTTGGTGTTGACCATCGCGCTGCGCAGGACTCGGTCGCTCAAGTTGTAGTTGCCGTCGAAGGCGATCTTGCCTACCTTGACCGTCGGCCCCTCCTTGATGCGGAAGGTGATTCCCATCGCGTTGGGAGGAATTGTCTTCAACTCGGTTTTGATGGTGGCAAACTGGTGTCCATGCTCGGCCAAGAGATCTTTCAGAACATCCTCGGCCCGCTTCACCCGGGTCGCGTCGTACTGACTCTCTGGCAACAATCCGACCTTGGCCTTCTTCAGCCGCTCATCCACGTCAGATACCGAGACGGCATTCAGCCCCACATACTCGATGGTGCGGATGGTCGGCTTCTCGCGCACATAGACAACCAGCTGCACGCAGGAACCAGTGTCGGCTCGTTCGATGCGCACGTTCTCGTAGTATCCCGTGTTCCACAGCGAGTTGAAGTCGCGCTCGACGGCCGCCGGATCGTACGGATCGCCCTGATGGCTCGACATGCGCGCCAGAACCGACTCCTTGGGAACCCTGCGCCAGTTGACAACCTGTGGCTGACAGAGAACCTCGCCCGGCACACTCTGTGTTGCAAGGACTGCGCTGTCGGCGTCTGCTTGCGACCATGCACTCTGCGGAGACACCAGCGCGGCCAACACTCCCGCAACCACCACGGCATCGACAATGCGGGAGCGGCAAGAGCGCGTACGCACAGACATTAGCTTGCTGCCCAGAAATCCTTCGCTCACTCGCTCTACGGTAAAGATACGCACACCCTCATTGGTTGCAAGACTGATTGCAAAACTGATGGAGCAAAACCGACTGCATATGCTGCGGACTGAAAATATAGATGCGTCCCGCTTTCCCTCGTGGGGCAAAGTTAGATTATATGGGAGCAATGCCGCTCGACGCGAGTCCAAAGCAGTACTTCAGTCAACATCGTTCTCCAAATGCACCCCGACTAGGCAATTACGCCAACGAGAATCCCCTGGTTTCGCCGGAATTTGGACTATTCGCTTTGTGGTGTACCCCAATTTGTTTGCCATTCCGTAACGAAGCGGAGGAATCTGCTTTTGCTCGCAGTACGATGATATACACCATTGCCGAAATGCTCACAACTCCCTGCGGCGGTAGACTGAAACCTATGGCGAGCGGGCGAGTGATGGCTCTCGATGTTGGCAAGGCGCGTGTGGGCGTGGCTCTGACTGACCCGCTGGGCTACACGGCGCAGCCTCTGCTGACGCTATGGCGCAAGACGCGCGCTGACGACATGCGAAGCCTTCTGCGCCTTATCCGCAAGCACGAGGTGGTCCGCATCGTCGTGGGCAATCCGCTGCATCTATCAGGCGATGCCAGCCCCTGGGCGCGCAAGGTGCAGGAGTTCGCCGAACTGCTGCAGGAGCGCTCCGGCCTGCCCGTCCAACTGTGGGACGAGAGGCTAAGCTCGATCGCCGCCCATGAGATCCTCGACGAGGCGGGCCACAGCCGCGACCGACGCGAGCGCAAATTCGTCATCGACCAAGTCGCCGCCGTCGTTATCCTGCGCGACTGGATGCAGGCCGAAGAGCAGGTCGCAAACAAAGTCGGCTAGCTGACGCAAAAAAAATCCGTGCCGCAGGCGTTGGTTTACGCCTCCGGCACGGATTGCTGTTCGTTCCACTGCCAGCTTCGTCTAGTGCTTGGGATTGAAGCCGACGATGATTGAAAACGAGACGCTGCGGCTAGGCATGACGCTGATGTTGTCCGCACCGTTGATGGGGGTTTGCCCGTTGGTGGTGAACGGATCGGTATAGGTAGTGCCGTTAGCCGAGAGGGGAGGCGCGGGCGTGACCGAACCGGCAATGCTGTCTCCGGTAATCGCCGAGCTGTTGAAGATATTGTTGAAACTCAACCGCAGCTTGGTCTGGTCGAAGCGTCCGCCCGAACGAATGGTGTAGTTGAGGTACAGGTTGGCGAAGTCGAACGGATCGATTGTGGCCTGATTGTGATATGCCCCGTTGTCGATGTAGAAGGTGCCGATGCGCTTGTTGAAGAATCCGGCATCCCACGATTTGTGCTGGTAGGTCAGCGCCTCGGTCTCGATGTCCGACGGCGTCTGCTGCACGTTGAGCCCGCCGGGGGCCGTGACAACTAGCGGACCAGCCGCAGCGCAGGCAGCGGTAGACCCAGTGCAGGTTGCTGCCAGCGTTCCCTGATAGACGGCGTTGTCGTAGCTGGCGTTCAGATAGGCGCTGAAGCCGTGCGACAGGTAGATATTGCTCTCGCCCTCAAGGCCTTGCGTGATCGAGCTGGGCTGTAGGTAGCAGGTGTTGGCGTCCTCCTGCGTCGAGGCGCTAGCGGTGCAGGAGTAGCTGTTGTCGAAGTGGATGTGGAAGTAATCCGCATCGAAGGTGACGCGGTTCAGCTTCAGTACCGTTCCCGCCTGATACGTCGTATTCTTCTGCTGCTTCGGCAAGGTCACGGCGATGGAACCGGTGTTGGTTTGGTTGAAGTCGAAGACGCTCGACGGTGGCACAATGCTGCCCTGTGCGGCCTGTGCGTATACTGACCAGTTGTTGTGGATGCGGTAGTTTGCCTCCAGCGAGGGCAGCGTTGCGTAGTAACTTCCCGCGTTGGCAACAAAGGCGTTGGGGTTGATGTTGGTCTGGGCGGAGGCAGTGTAGACGCAACCTGCGACCAGACAGCCGATGGTCTTGCCGTCGTCGGCGAACTGCTGCGTGCCGATGGTGTAGTAGGCCAGCTTTACCCCGGGTGTGATCTGCAACTTCGGAAGAGCATTCCACTGATACTCAACGAAGGGTTGGTAGGAGTTGGTGACGAACTTCTCGGCGAAGTTCGGCAAGGTCTGATCGGCCCAGTTGTTCAGCGGATCGGATGGATACTGATGGCGATTGGTGTTGGCCCACTCGTACCACATGCCCGTGCGCAGAATGCCGAGCTTCGACGTGTAGCTCAACTGCGACGTCTCCCCGTACTTGCGGTAGCTGTTGTACTTGTCCACGCCGCATGGCTCGGCAGTCACACCCTTCTTGGTGGCCTGTTGATCGCAAAGCGTTGCAACCTTGGTATCCAGCACAGAGTAGGTCACGCCAATCTGCGTCGGATCGTCAGTAATCGGCACGGCGTTCGAGTACTTCTCGCTATTGTCGTAGTTGTAGGTGTAGGGCTTGATGTCCAGAACCCAGTTCTTGGTGAACTCGTGATGTACGCCAACGTACTCGAAGTCGGTCGGCACATGGTAGTAGTTGTACTGATGGTCGAAGTAGTTCTCCGGGTCGGCGTTGTTGACCAGCAGAAAGTTCAATCCGGCTCCGGTATAAGGTTGCAGCGGGCCGCTGCTGCCCGATACGTAGCAGCTATAAGAGCCGTCGGTGGGCTGCCCATACATCTGGCATCGCGTCGCGCTCAGGTTCGGCGTGTTCGCATCTAACCAGATCACTGCCGAAAATCCCGTGATCGTCGTCTTGTCAGATGGCTTGTACTGCACCTGAATGTCGCCACCATTGCGCGTCTGCAGGTTGAACGTCTGGAAGCCGTCCGACTGCATGTGATGCACATCCACCATGACGTTGAGCTTCTTGCCTGGCCCAATCGGCCCAGAGTCAAACTCGCCGTCGTAGAGATACGTATGAAACGAGCCGACAGAGAACTCGCCGCGTAGGTCCGAGCTGGAGGGAAACTGCTTGCTCAGCAGGTGGATCGAGCCGCCGAACGGCGTAGGTCCAATCGTCGAGGCCGTTCCCGGCGAGCGGTCAAAGTCAATCCCGCCCAGAAACTGCGAGGGGAAGAAGGCCCACGAGTGATGCGTCGGTGTATTGGTGTCATAGAACGGAATGCCGTCGAAATCGATGTCGTAGTCGCCATCCGGGAAGCCGCGGAAGTAGGTCTTCGACTGGCCCAGTCCAACTCCGTTGCTGTTCAGCGTTACCGTGTTGGGAACCATCTGCACCGCCTCACCGTAGTCGGCCACCGGCGACATCAGATTCTGTATGGTGGAAGCCGTGATCTCAGTGCGCGGCGTGGTCTCGGACAATAGAGCGTCCATCGGAGCCACAGCTGCCGCCACCGAGTTGACCTCGTCGGCGGTCACCGTCACCTGATCGAAGACGTTGGCCATCGCCATTGTGATGGGAAGATCAACCGTCTGTCCAGCCGCAACCTCGATGCTGGTCAGGCGGCTTACAGCAAATCCGTTGTCCTCCACTTGCAACGTGTACTTGCCAGCAGCAAGATTCGCAAATGCGTACTTGCCCTGTGCGTCGGAGGTCTGCTTTTGCACCGCCTTGGTCGCCTCGTTGCGCAACATGACGGCAGCATTGGACAGCGCCACGCCGTGCGGATCGTAGACCGTCCCACTCAGTGTGGTAGTCGACTGCGCGTATAACAGTGGCGTTGGCGCAATGATCGCAGCCACTTGCAAAGCAAACGTGGCGCAAAGCACAAGACATCTCAATTTACGATAAAGCATAGACATTATTGGATTTCCTCCGGGTAAATCGTTGTCAGATGATTCGCATATGGCCCGTTTAGCGCGGCAAATCGACCGCAGTATATATAGGATCAATTTGATCTTATATAACTATGACTTAATTAGTCTTTATTTGCTGGCAAGCAAAGAAATGCAACCGAGTAGCAATCATTGAGAACCGTATGCAATGGATTCAAACAGTGGCATGTCAACGCCGCATGAATAGATGATTGCAATCTGGTTACAATCTGCGCGTTCATGGGGAGTTACCCCACGCTGCGCGCGAACGCATTAATTTTGCTGTTCGCCCCGGGTACAATCGACTGAATGATCGCTTTCCTGCGCGGACGCTTATTCTCGAAATCGCCCAACCGAGCCATCGTCGAGTGCGCGGGCGTCGGCTACGACGTCACCATCAGCGTGGCTACGTTCAGCGGGCTTCCGCCCGAAGGAGCCGAGACTCGCCTGCACATCTTCACCCACGTTCGCGAGGATCAGCTGGCTCTATTCGGTTTCAG
>CAZPZL010000180.1:0-5970 GCA_964590925.1 uncultured Granulicella sp. | reverse complement strand
GAGCGCATGGCGCTGCAACTGCTCGAAGACCGCTGGGTCCACTTCCTCGCCACCGACGCGCACAACACCACTACCCGCCCGCCCCGCATGAAGGACGCCCACAACCTGGTCGCCACCCGGTTTAGCGCCAGCTACGCGCACGCCCTCTGCGTCACCAATCCACTCGCGGCCTTCCTGGGCAAGCCCTTCGAGGTGGAAGAAGACCCGCACGGCCTCTTCGAAGAAGTAAAAGAGCCCAACTGGTGGCAGCGGGTTACCTCAGCTATGACCCGCCGCTAGGTCACTTCGTGACGCGAAGTAAAATCCCGTGTCGACCAACGGAAGAACCTCGCGAAGCAGCTAAAGGGCGTGTGAACGCCCGGAGCGATCAAAGGGCGTGTGAATGCCTAGAGCCCCAGCCCACCGTCCACCGCCAGTAATTGTCCGGTTATGAAATGCGGCGCCGTCGCAAAGAATAGCACCGCCGCGGCCACGTCCTCAGCCGTGCCGTTACGCCGCATCGGGGTGCGCTCGGCGAACTCCGCATAGGCCTCGCCGACTTCGCCCTGCACAATCATCCCCGGCGCAACGCAGTTCACGCTGATCTCCGGCGCCCACGCCTTGGCCATGGTCTGCGACAGCATGTGCAGCGCCGCCTTCGACGTGCAGTAGTGCGCGTGCGTGGCCCACGGGTGTATGCCGCCCAGCGAGCCGATGTTGATAATTCGTCCGCCCGCCGCGCGCAGATGCGGATACGCCGCCTGCGCCAGCAGAAACGGCGCCCGTGTATTCGTGGCAAACATGTGGTCCCACTGTTCGACGGTAATGCTCTCCAGGGCGGCCGACTCGAACACGCCCGCGTTATTCACCAGAATGTCCAGCCGGCCAAACTCCTCCACCACCGCGGCCAACGTCTCCCGAATGCTCTCGGGGTCACCCAGATCGGCGCGCACAGCCAGCGCATCCACGTCCAGCGCCGCCAACTCGCGTACCGTCTCCTCCGCCTCAGCCTGCGAGCCGCGGTAGGTGATCGCCACATTGGCCCCATTCGCCGCCAGCGCCAGTGCAATCGCCCGCCCAATGCGCTTCGCCGCGCCGCTCACCAATGCCGTCTTGCCCGTAAGCGGACGCGCACCCAGGTCAGAATGTGTGCGTGATGCGATCTCCCGAGCCTCTCCCATCGCTGCCCTACGGCTGCGGCGGCTTGCTGCCGGAGTTAGATGTACCAGAGTCCGATGACGAGCCTGAACTAGAGCCGGCTGAGCCCGAACTGGAGCCGGCCGAGCCGGACCCGCCGGACTGCGGCGGCGATGCAGGCACGATCGGATTTCCCTTCGCATCCACCTTCGGCCGGATCGGCTCCTGCACCCCTGGCTTCAAGTCCGCGGGCTTGCCGTTGTTGTCTACAAACGTGGAGACCTGGGCCTTGGGCCGGGCCATCGTAATCAGAATCTGCCGGCTCGCCTGGTCGATCTGGTAGTCCTCCGCAAACGTGGCAAACCCGTCCGCAATCACCTGGATCCGCACCGCGCTGCCAGTCGGGATCACGTCGATCACCGCCTTGCCATCGGGGTCGGTCTTCATCTCCAGATTGCCCTCGTCCTTGCCGTCCTTCACCGGATGAAAGATCACTGCCGCGTTCATGATGGGCTTCTTGTTGAAGCCCTTGATCACGGTGACCTCGATGTGCGAGGTGTCCGGCGGCGCCTTGTACTTGCGGCCATGCTTCTGCGGCGTCGTGTCGTCGTCCTGGGCGTGGGCACGCATCGGGGCAAATGACACAAACAGTGCGAACGATGCGGTTACCACGAGCAGAAGGATGCGACACGGATGGGGGCGGAACAGCATTCCGCCATTTTACGCCACTCTGCGCAAATGAGGATTGGTGAAGTTTCCGGTCAATTCGATACAACCTGAGCGACTTTCACTCACATTTTACACAGACCGGGTTGACAGACACCGAAGTTGTAGCCTATCGTTAGCAATCGAGGGGTTTGAGTGCTAACCCGGACACCTCGGGCCATTTCCGGCCCTCCACTGGCCCGGCAATGTGCCGTGGCTCACAAAGGCCGTACCCGAAACCAACTTTTCTTGCAACAAGGAGACATAAGCAATGGCAACAACATCCTTTACCCCCCTGCACGACCGGATTCTGGTCCGGCGTCTGGAAGAGGGCGAGACCGTTCGCGGCGGCATCATCATTCCCGATTCAGCCAAAGAGAAGCCGCAGCAAGGCGAAGTCGTCGCCGTTGGCAAGGGCAAGTCCAACGACGAAGGCAAGGTCTTCCCGCTCGACGTCAAAGCTGGCGACACCATCCTCTTCGGCAAGTACTCCGGCACCGAGATCAAGCTGGACGGCGAAGAGTTCCTCATCATGCGCGAGGAAGAAGTCCTCGGCATCGTCAAGAAGTAATGGGTGCCCCACATCTCGCCTTTGAGATGTCGGATTCGCAGAGACACACGCCACGCGCCGCGAAGTGCCAACTTGCAACCTGCAACTGACAACTGATTTTTAGGAGTTTCCAAATGGCAAAACAGATTCTGCATGGAGAGGACTCACGCCAGGCAATCCTGCGTGGAGTCAACATTCTGGCCGACGCGGTGAAGGTCACCCTCGGCCCCAAGGGACGCAACGTCGTCATCGAGAAGAAGTTCGGTTCGCCGACGATCACCAAGGACGGCGTCACTGTCGCCAAGGAGATCGAGCTCGCAAACCCAGTGGAGAATATCGGCGCACAGCTGGTGAAGGAGGTCGCATCGAAGACCTCCGACATAGCCGGCGACGGCACCACGACTGCAACCGTGCTGGCACAGGCAATCTATCGCGAGGGCGTCAAGACCGTTGCCGCCGGAGCCAACCCGATGGCGCTCAAGCGCGGCATCGACAAGGCCGTCGAGGCCATCATCGGCAAGCGCGATGAGAACGGCGCAGTCATCGGCGGCGCGCTGAGCAAGCTCTCAAAGCCCGTCACCGGCGACATGATCGCGCAAGTCGGAACGATATCGGCCAACAGCGACGCGCAGATCGGCACCATCATTGCGGAGGCGATGAAGAAGGTCGGTAAGGACGGCGTTATCACCGTCGAGGAGTCGCGCACCATGGAGACGCAGCTTGAGGTCGTTGAGGGAATGCAGTTTGATCGCGGATACCTCTCGCCCTACTTCGTCACCGATGCAGAGCGCATGGAAGCAGCCCTCGAGGATCCCTACATCCTGATCTTCGAGAAGAAGATCTCGTCGATGAAGGATCTTCTTCCTCTGCTCGAACAAATTGCGCGTACTGCGAAGCCGCTGGTCATCATTGCCGAGGACGTCGACGGCGAGGCGCTGGCAACTCTAGTGGTCAACAAGCTGCGCGGCACGCTGAACGTCGCTGCCGTCAAGGCTCCCGGCTTCGGCGACCGTCGCAAGGCCATGTTGCAGGACATCGCAATCCTGACCGGCGGCAAGGCGATCACTGAAGACCTCGGCATCAAGCTCGAGGGCGTCAAGATCGAGGATCTGGGTCGTGCGAAGCGCGTCACCATCGACAAGGACAACACCACCATCATCGACGGCGGCGGCAAGGACGGCGAGGTTGAGGGTCGCGTGAAGGAAATTCGCGCACAGGTGGAGAAGACCACCAGCGACTACGACCGCGAGAAGCTGCAAGAGCGGTTGGCCAAGCTGGTCGGCGGAGTCGCCGTCATCAAGGTCGGAGCGGCAACCGAGACCGAGATGAAGGAGAAGAAGGCTCGCGTCGAGGATGCAATGCATGCAACGCGCGCGGCAGTCGAAGAGGGCATCGTTCCCGGCGGCGGCGTGGCTCTGGTTCGCTGCGCTACGGACGTAGACGCGCTCATTAAGACGCTGGAGGGCGACGAGAAGATCGGTGCCTCGATCATCCGCCGCGCCATCGAGGAGCCGCTTCGCCTGATCGTCTCGAACGCGGGCGAAGAGGGAGCAGTCGTCATCGGCAAGATTCGCGAGTCGAAGGACGCCAACTACGGCTACAACGCCGGAACCGACGTCTACGAGGATCTGGTCAAGGCTGGCGTCATCGACCCAACCAAGGTCACGCGCACCGCACTGCAGAACGCAGCGTCGATCTCTGGCTTGCTGCTGACAACCGAAGCCATGATCTCCGAGATCCCGGAGAAGAAGGAAGCTCCAGCCCCCGGCGGTCACGGCGGCGGCATGGACGGAATGTACTAAGTACCGCGTACGGCGGAAGCGCTTTGCGCAAATGCCAAGGCAACAAAAAAACACCCCGAAGCGAGATGGTTTCGCTTCGGGGTGTTTTTTGCTTTGGAACGGGTTCGAGCAGCGATATTATTGCATCTTCGATAGTGGGGGTAGACGATCCCCCGTTGCACCAAATTGATTACCAATGGTATGTCATCAAGCCTTATACGGTAAATAAATCGACACCCCCGCCGATTGAAGTATTCACCAGGGCAGATTATTCCGCTCTCATGTGGTGATGCAGCAGAACCGATATAGCAGACAGAGCGTCGCAATAATCACACTGCAAATTGCTTTTCAAGCTGTAAGGTGGGAGGAATAGCATGTGGCAATCGGGTAAGGAACGGCGCACGAATCCACGTTTCCACTGCTGTGGCAACGCCGAAGTTCACTTGCCAGAGGATAAAACAAGTTACTACGCCAAAATTCTGGATCTGAGTCTGCAAGGCTGTCAGGTTCAGTTATTGGAGGCGGTCAATCTTGCCAATAATATCGACATTTTGGATTTGGTGTTTACCGTTAATGGTCTGCCCTTCTTTGTTCGCGGGCACGTCCAGTACATAAGGAATGAAACCAGAATCGGCATACACTTCATGCAACTGAGTTCGAGAGCGCATGGCCAGCTGGTCGACCTGCTGGCCGAACTCGAGGAGTGCGCTGTGAAGCAGCAGCAGATGGCGGCAAAGATTGCCAGTTGATGAGCAGTCTATCGATCTTTCGTGAACTAGAGCGGTTCCCTAAAAGGAGGGAGTGTGCGCCCAGAACTACTGAGCGCAGACACTCCTAGGTGCGAAGGATGAAGGCGTAGGCATAGGGATTGGGGGCCTTCTCGGGCAGATTGATCGTCAGTCCGGTCGAGTCCTGAGTGAAGGTAAGCTGTCCACCACCTATCAGATCGACACGCTCGATCGGCTTGGGATGAACCGCGGCATCGCGGGCAAGAGTCTTGATCGTCAGCTTGCCCGAACTCGGCCAGACGAAGGCAAAGGCGTATACCGTATTGCCCTTCTGGGTGAAGCGAATGTCCTCGACCGTATAGGCGCGCTGGCTCTTCTCGTTGAACTGCCCGCTAACCAGATCCGGTGGTCCCTCGCCGAAGACGGCAAAGGGACGCGTGCCGTAGATCGCCTCGCCGTGCAGGGGAATCCAGCTGGCGATGGCTTCCAGGAACTCACGCTCGTCGCTGTCGATGGTGCCGTCGCCGCGCAGGGGAATATTCACCACATAATTGCCGTTCTTGCTGATGATGTCGATCAGGGAGTGGATGACAGTCTTCGGCTTCTTGTACTTGTGCTCTTCAAAGAGCGAGCGCTGGTAGTGCCAGTTGCCGATGCAGGTCTCGCTCTGCCAGGGCGTGGGGTAGATGTCGTTGGTCTTGCCGCGCTCGATGTCCAAGGTGAAGGCACCGACGTGGGCGGGCAGGATGTCTTTCGCGGTGACGACGACGTCGACGCGGCCCTTGTCGCGGAGGCTGGAGTTGTAGAAGTGTGCGGCAATGTCGAGGCCGCGTTGGCCGAGCGGAAGCTCGCTGTCGTCAAAGTAGAGCAGGTCGGGCTTGTAGCTATCGACCAGATCCTGGCAGCGCAGGAACCAGTTGTCGGCGAAGGCCGGGGCCTCCTTGGGGTACTCCTCGTGCCACTTGCGGTCGCCTGTCTCGTGCCATGCGTTGGCCTCTTTGATGCTCTTGATGCCGTCGGGCATGACGATATTGCGTCCTGTGTAGAGCTCCTGCGGGTCGAGCCCCTCCCACCACAGCCCCTTGCCGTC
>CAZPZL010000179.1:0-5986 GCA_964590925.1 uncultured Granulicella sp. | reverse complement strand
AGATCCACTCCTCGGCGCGGATGACGTCGGTGATGCGCATGAGGTGGTCGTCGACGACGTTGGCGAGGTGATACGTCGGGAAGCCGTCGGACTTAAGCAAGACCTGATCGTCCACGTTGTTATGTGAGAAGGTGACAGTGCCGCGCAGCTCGTCGGTGAAGCTGGTTTCGCCTTCAATGGGTACCTTGAGGCGGACAACACTGGGGCGGCCCTCGGCCTCGAATGCAGCAATCTGCGCGGGCGTAAGCTCGCGGTGTGCTCCGTTGTAACGCGGCGGCAGCTTGGCGGCGATCTGCGACTTGCGCATAGCGTCCAGCTCTTCGGCGGTCTCGAAGCTGCGGTAGGCGTGGCCGCTGGCGAGCAGCTTATCGACGTACTCGCGGTAGATCTCGGTGCGCTCGGACTGGCGGTAGGGGCCGTACGGGCCGCCGACGTCGGGGCCTTCGTTCCACTCCAGGCCGAGCCAGCGCAGGGAGTCGAAGATCATCTGCTCGGAGGTGGAGACGAAGCGCGTGCGGTCGGTGTCCTCAATGCGCAGGACGAACTGCCCGCTGCGCTGACGCGCGTAGAGGAAGTTGAGCAGGCCGATGTAGGCCGTGCCAACGTGGGGGTCGCCGGTGGGCGAGGGAGCTATGCGAACGCGGATAGGTGTGGTATCAGTTGGGATCGTCATGGTTGGTCAACTGTTAATGGTAGCAGGGTGAGGGATTAACTTCTTGTGAGTGCTGGACGCGGCGTGATAATTTCGCGTACCGGAGTAGTCGGCGAATCATTCGAGGCGGCCAACATGATGACGGGTTTGGGACTGCGACGGGGCGGGTATTTAGAGCGTTTTAGAAATTGCTATAAACCAATATGTTTGTCATTCCGTAGCGAAGCGGAGGAATCTGCTTTTTCTCGCGCCGCAACGGTCTACACCATTACTGAAAACGCTCGAAGCGCGGCGAATCGAGTCGCGTGTGGGATGCGATTTGGCCGCAGGTTGCTGTGGTTTGCGGCGGGGCTGGTGGTGGCTTCAGGCTCCATCGCCTTGGGACAGGCTGCGGTCCAGACCGCTGCAACGCAAGGCTCCGGGCAGACACCGTATACGCTGCGGGCGAGGGTACCGCTGACCATCGTCGACGTGGTGGTGACGGACGCAGCGGGCAAGCCCGTGCATGGGCTGAAGCTGGCGGACTTTACCCTACTGGAGGATGGCAAGGAGATGAAGCCTGCCAGCTTCGATGAACATCGCTCGGACGAGGCTGCGGATGTTGCCGTCACATCGACCGAATTGAAGCTGCCGCCCAACAACTTTTCCAACGCCAGTGTGACGCCGAAGAGTACTAGTCCGCTCAATGTGCTGATTCTCGACTCGATGGACACGCCCATTGCGACGCAGAGTATCGTTCAAATGCGCATGGTCGGTTTTGTCGATAAGCTGACTCCGGACAAGCGCGTTGCGGTATTGAATATCTCGGCGATGGGACAACTAAGCATCCTTCAGGGATTCACGTCGGATCACGTGTTGCTAAAGGCCGCCATCAATAGTAAGAAGATAACCGGACAGATACCGCCGATAGAAGACAGTTTACAGGAGCCACCGGCCGGCAACATTGATCCAACCGAGCAAGATCCGGATGTGCAGTGTAATCACGCCGCCATGCGCGGACAATACTCGTTGAGTGCCATGCAGCAGATTGTGCGGTATCTCTCCGGCATGAGCGGACGCAAAAACGTTCTGTGGTATAGCGGCTCATTCCCGCTCACCATGGAGGATAAAAACGGCGGCGTCTGCTACGACTTCACCCAAGACCTACAGGTTGTAAACGACCAGCTTGCGCGCGCGCACATTGCCTTATATCCCATCGATCCACGCGCAATGGATCTTATTGCCAGATACGGTATGATGAGCAAGCCCGTACTGCAACAGGTGCAAGAGCACCTCACTCAAGAGTCTATCGCCGAGCAGACCGGCGGCAAGGCGCTGTACAACAACAACGATCTGGCTGCACTTGCTACTGACGCGGTCGATTTGGGATCGAACTTCTACACGCTGACCTATACGCCAGTGAATCAGGCGATGGATACGCGGTTCCGCACGATCAAGGTCAAGGTCGACCAGCCCGGGCTGCATCTCGACTATCGCAATGGGTACTACGCGGTCGAGCCAGACGTGACGCTGGCCGGAAAGAAGATCGTGAAGCTCTCCCCCATGCAGTCGGCGATGATGCGCGGCGGGCTGGATGCTACGCAGATTCTGTTTAAGGTTGCGGTACAAGAGGCGCACGGGACGGAGGACAAGCTGGCCGCCGACAACCAGCCGGACGCCAGGTGGATGAAGCCGCCCTATCGGCGATATACGGTCTCGTATGCAGTGGACGTGCATGGCATTGACTTTGCCACGACGCCGGACGGGAACTATCGCGGAGACTTCGAGTATGGCGTACGCGTCTACAACGCAGACGGCGACGAGGTGGTCAACTCGGCGAGCAAGACGGTCAGCCCGATCCTGCCGCCCACCGTCTATCGCTCCATGCTGAAGGGTGGGGCCAATGCGCATCTGGAGATCGATGTACCTGCGACCGGAGACTACTTCCTGCGCATTGCCGTGCATGATCTGGCGAGCGATCGCGTGGGGTCGATTGAGGTGGCAACGTCGGCGATTCATGCGGAGACGGCGAGCGGCAAGTAACGCGGGATGATCTTGCGAAGGAGAACGTGATGCGATTCGGCAGAGGAGCTTGGACGGCGGTTGGTTTGATTGCGGTGGTTGCTGCATGTGTTTCGGCGCGGGCGCAGGATGGGGTACTGAGCAACCTGCCGGGTGCGGGCTTCGACGATCCCGCTCCACTGCATTCACTGACGCAGGCGCGGACGCAATCGAGCACAGCGACGATCAAAGTGAATGCGCGCGAGACGGTGGTCGACGTGACCGTGATGGGTAAGGATGGCAAGCCGGTGCACGGGCTGAAGCAGTCTGATTTCATAGTGAAAGAAGATGGCAAGCCACAATCGATTCGCAGCTTCAAGGAGTTTGCCCGCAGCGCGCCTGCCACAGCCCTGGTGAAACCTGCCAGTGAGAAGCTGCCGCCAAACCTCTATACCAATCGTCATCTCGCGCCGACGACGGCGACGACGAATCTGATCCTTATAGATCTGATCAATGTTTCTGACTATATGGATAAGATGCGCGAGCTGATATATGCAAAGCAGTTCGCACAGGAGATGCCAGCGGGGACGCAGGTGGCGCTCTTCAAGTTGGATGGCGGGTTGAAGACCTTGCAGGGATTCACCAGCGATCCGGCGCTGCTGAATGCGGCGATCAGCGATCCTAAGGTCAGCCTGCTACCGCCCGACATGAATTATTGCTCGGTGGGTGAGCTGAATCTGATAGCGCTGAGGCAGATCGCGGCGTTTGTCTCCGCAATCAAGGGCAAGAAGAATCTCATCTGGCTGGAGACCGGACGAGTGCCACTGACGGATGAATGCGACACTAATCTGGAGGACAAGGTCTTCGATATGTTGGCGTCAGAGCAGGTAGCGATTGATCCGGTGGACGTGCGCGGGCTGGTGAATCCAGGAGTTTCCAGCGCAGCCGACCATCTATCAAGCATCGGCGCGAGCACCGGCGTCCAGGTTGCAAGTGCAACGATGGGCGCCTATACAGGCCACGCGGGATCACTTCTGGGAATGGAGGCGTTGGCCGAAAGAACCGGCGGGTTGGCTTACTACAACACCAATGACGCAGCCAAGTCGATTGTCCGGGCGCTTGAAGATGGGGCGAATTACTACACGCTGACGTATGCGCCGCCGGATGCGAAGGGCGATGGCGGACACCATACAATTCACGTCGATGTGAGTCGGCCCGATGTGCAACTGACCTATCGCAAGGATTACAACGCAGAGAATAGCGCGCCGTTTGCCGCGGCGACTGGAGTACACACAAAGCTGTCGAGCACCACGCCTGATCCGGAGAAGAATACGATGATCGCGTCGATGGCGCGCTTCGCCCCACCTGCAATGCAGCTACTTTTCGACGTGAAGGTGGCGCAGACGACAACGCCTGCGAAGCCGACCGATCCGCCGGTAATGGGATTTCCCGTGGATGAGGTGAAGTCGAAGCCATTGACGCGCTACGACGTTCTCTACTCGCTGCCTGCGGATCAGATTGCGCTGCCCGAGATCGCGGGCGGAGTCCACAACGGGGAGCTGGAGTTCGACGTGGTGGCCAGCGACGTCTTCGGCAAGCTGATTACCAGCGTGAGCCGAAAGATTCAACTGCCGCTGACGACCGAGGAGTATCAACAGTTCATCACGACGCCGTTCCAGCTCTTCCAGCAGATTGATCTGCCGCCGGGGCAGGTCTTCTTGCGCGTAGGAATTCTCGACAGTGTGTCGAACAAGATCGGCACTGTGGAGATTCCGCTGACGGTGGGCAATAAGTCGAGCACACCCTAGCAGACTGCGAAGGACGAGCGAGAGTTGTAAACGGAGGTAGATGCGGGCCGGGTATACTGCTAGTGCATGTCTGAAAAAATTATTGCGTTGTTGGTTGGTTGGATTGGGAGCGGCGGGTACGCGAGCGTCGTGGTGCTGATGGCGATTCAGTCGGCGTGTATTCCCATTCCCAGCGAAGTCATCATGCCACTGGCGGGCGTGGCACTGGCGCACACACAGATGCAGTTGATTCTACTGGCAACGGTGGCGTCCCTGGCGTCAAACCTTGGGTCGATTCCGGCGTACTGGGTGGGCGCGCGCGGTGGTAGGCCGATGGTCGAACGCTACGGGCGATGGATGCTGCTCAGTCGTCGCGACCTGAACCGTGTGGATCACTTCTTTGCCAACTACGGCTCGATCACCGTGCTGGTTGGGCGAATGCTCCCCATCGTTCGCACCTTCATCGCGTTTCCGGCGGGCGTGGCTAAGATGAGCCAGACACGATTCCACCTCTACACGTTTATCGGCTCTTGGCCGTGGTGCTATGTGCTGGCCTATGTCGGCATGAGGCTGGGCGCGACGTGGCACAGCAATCCACGGTTTCAGGCGATCTTCCACCGCTTCCATCTGGGCGTGGAGGCAGTGCTGCTGGCAGGCTTCGCTTGGTTCGTCATCTCGCACTGGAAGGGCCGCATCCGAGCCGACGCGGCCTGAATCTACCATCCTGCATATGGCATTTACGAGTGGATGATCTACCACATGCCTGTCACGTGAGCTTCATCCACGCGGCGGGTGATACACTCGATATTGGACCCGGGCGTAGTTGTACGTTACCGGGCATGTAATTGCGGATGGAGGATGGACTAGCTCGCCGCTCAACTTCAAGATTTCGAGGTTCTATCAGGTCGCGATGCTTATATTTCTGGTTGTAATTCACGTCATTATCTGCCTGTTTTTGATCGGCGTAGTGCTGCTACAGCAGGGGAAATCGGCCGATCTGGCCGGAGCGTTCGGCGGACAGGGTTCGCAGACAGCCTTTGGCCCGCGCGGTGCAGCCAATCTGCTGACCAAGCTGACGACATGGGGAGCGGTGCTGTTCATGGTCGTCTCCATCTTGCTGACCGTAATGCTGTCGCGCGCCAACACCACGCACTCAGTTCTGTCAGGCGTCACCAGCCAGCAGTCCGCACCGAAGAAGTAATTGCTGCGGCGGCGTGCAGCGAAGCAGATTCCTCCGCTTCGCTGCGTATGACAAACATAATGGGACTTTAAATCCTAACCGGCTCTAAAGTCCCTCCTTTAAAAGCAGCGACTTGCATAGATATTTTCTAGTGCAGCAACTGCTCCTGCGTGGGCTGCTCGCCGATGTGGGTTCGCAGACGATGGGGCACTGTCCGCAGGCGGCGTCCGTGGGTAGAAGTTCCGGCCGAGTCCAACCGGTATAGGATCAGCAGGTTGCGCTGCGGGTCGTCGAAGGCTGGAATCGTCGCTACGCGTACCAATCGGTATGCCGGAGTCAGCGCGTCCATCTTATCGTCCTCAACGTCGTTCCATGTGGCGAACCATC
>CAZPZL010000178.1:890-6019 GCA_964590925.1 uncultured Granulicella sp. | reverse complement strand
AACCTCGTCCTCGCCAGCGAGGGATGCGCGCAAGCAGTTATCTCCGCCATCTTCACGACCAATTCCACCTGCACCAACGCGCCCAATCGCCCCGGCTTTCGCAACGACTTCCACGCTGGCTTCGAGCAGTCGCTCTCGCGTCACGCCGTGCTCTCGGCCGACTACGTCTGGAAGTACACGCACAACGCCTACGACTTCTCCGTGCTGGGCGCGACGCCGATCACCTTCCCCATCGGCTGGCACAACTCGAAGATCCCCGGCGTCGAGGGGCGGCTGGACGTTCCCGCAGTGCACAACTTCAGCGCACAGGTGGTCTTCTCGTCGGTTGCCGCACGCTTCTTTACGCCGCAGACCAGCGGCCTCGGAACTACGGTCGAATCCGGCGCAGTCGCAGCCAGCACCCCATTCCGCATCGACCACGACGAGAAGTTTAACCAGACGACGCACGCGCAGTATCAACTTGGCAAACGCGGACCTTATATTGGCTTCAACTGGCGATACGACTCCGGACAGGTCGCAGGAGCCGCGCCGTGCTACGGAACGCTGGACTCCAACGATTGCCCCCAAGGATATATGCCGAATGGACAACCACTCCTGATTAACGGTCAACCCGCCGTCTACCTACAGGATGCCAGCGGCATCGCCCTCACCGCCGATCAAGAGGCTCAAGCCGGATTTGCCTGCAACGGAGTGAAGGCAACCGGCCACAACCTCATCGGCACCAACATTCCCGGTACGCCCAACTACGAGTGCGAGGTGTCGCAGTTCACCTCGTCGTTGCTGAAGTTGCCCGCGTCCAACGCCGAGAACGACGACCACAATCCGCCGCGCATCGCTCCGCGCAACCTCTTTGACCTGTCGTTCGGCGAAGACAACCTGTTGCGCCGCAAGGAAGCCAACAAGCGGACACTCTCAGCCTCGGTTACCATCGTCAATCTGACCAACAAGGTTGCGTTGTACAACTTTTTGTCTACGTTCTCAGGGACGCACTTTGTCAGTCCGCGTTCGATCTGCGCCGACCTAGCCTACCACTTCTAATTCACCGCTCAGTTCTGGAGGCAGAGTGAAAATTGCCGGCCACGTGCTGGTCTCAACCAGAGCAATCGCTTCGACCGAGATCCACTGGATCGATAAGCAGCATTAAGTGCCATGGCCGAAATATTGCTTCCGATGCCAGCCTATTTCTCTCCCTGATAAACTCGTAGGGTTGCATCCTTTGCGCGTACAGACTCCACCGCGAGCGCGCGTAGAAGCTCCATCGCGAGCAAAATCAGAGCGCAGAAGCAGCGCGCCAGCCAAAGGCTGAGGAAGCCAGAGAATCGAATGACGAAGAAGGCAGTCATCATTGGAGCAGGGCCAGCCGGTTTGACCGCGGCTCTCGAACTACTGCGGCGCACCGAGATTACGCCCGTCGTTGTCGAGGCCACGGAGGAGATTGGTGGCATCTCGCGCACCATCCGTTACAAGGGCAACCGCATGGATATCGGCGGGCATCGCTTCTTCTCCAAGTCCGACCGTGTGATGCAGTGGTGGATGGAGCTGATGCCGCCCGACCTGTCTGTACCAGAACTGCAAATGCCCGCGCTGCCTGCCGACTCCGCAACGCACGCATCCGCGTCCGCCGAGATCAGTTACCAAGGCAAGCGGCGAGTTGTATCCGTTCCAGCGCACCTGCACGAAGAACCGCCACTGCGCGGCATCGGACCTCTGCATCATGTAGAAGCGGAAGAACCCGAAACAGACCCCTGTTGCGAGGAGGCATCCGCAGAGGATGTAGCCGAAACGGTCGCTGTTCCCGATCCTGCCGATCCCGATCTAGTCATGTTGATTCGTCCGCGCCGCAGCCGCATCTACTATCTGCGTCGTTTTTTCGATTACCCGATTACGCTTACCGCAACCACACTACAGAATCTTGGAATACTGCGCATGGTGCGCGTCGGAACCAGCTATATTTTCTCGCGCGTACATCAGATCAAGCCAGAGCGGAGCCTCGAAGACTTCCTCATTAACCGCTTTGGGCGCGAACTGTACCTGACGTTTTTCAAGAGCTACACGGAGAAGGTGTGGGGAACGCCATGCCACGAGATCTCTGCCGAGTGGGGCGCGCAACGCATCAAAGGGCTCTCCCTGACAACTGCGGTGAAGCACTTCGTCAAAAAAATCTTTTGCGCCAAATCCCCACATGGAGACATTGCACAGAAGGGAACTGACACCTCGCTGATAGAGCGCTTCATGTACCCCAAGTTCGGACCAGGGCAACTATGGGAGCACGTCGCCAACCTCGTTCGCGAGAAGGGCGGAGAGATTCATATGGGCTGGACGGTTGACCGGTTGAACTTCGCCGACGGCGAGCCCCTGCGTGTCACTTCCATCGAAGCCATCAACCAGAGCGGCGAACGACAGACCTTTACGGGCGACTACTTTTTTTCGACCATGCCCATGCGTAATCTGATTCGCGCAATAAATACACAGATTCCCCCCAATGTTAGAGAGGTCAGCGAAGGCTTGCAGTACCGCGACTTCATCACCGTCGGACTTCTGGTCGACAAGCTCAAGGTACGCGAGCCCGACGGCGGCTTGTTGAAGGACACATGGATATACATTCAGGAGCCCGACGTCCTGCTCGGACGGTTGCAAATCTTCAACAACTGGAGTCCGTATCTGGTCGAGGACTCGACCAAGGTGTGGATTGGCCTCGAGTATTTCTGCTACGAGACGGACGATCTGTGGAAGATGTCAGAAGACGAGATGAAGCAGTTTGCAATCGCCGAGGTCGCGCGCATCGGCATTCTTGACGCCGCCGATGTATCCGACGCGCACGTTGAGCGTGTACCCAAAACCTACCCGGCGTACTTCGGTACCTATGACCGCTTCGACGAATTGAAGGAGTTTACCAACCGCATAGACAATCTCTTCCTGGTCGGGCGCAATGGAATGCACAAGTACAACAATCAGGACCACAGCATGTTGACCGCGATGCACGTCGTCGATGGACTGGCGGCAGGCTCGGTTGACAAGCAATTGTTGTGGGGGATCAACACAGAGCAGGAGTACCACGAAGAAAAAGATAAGAAAATATCCGAAGAAATAGGCAAGAAGTAAGCGGGCCGAGGGGATGATGAAGACGTTTCTGCTGGTTATATTAGGAGCGTTGGTTACGTTGGTCTACGTGAACCGAGAGCGCATCTATTTGTGCGATCCTCTGGCCAAGGTCTACAAGGCCACGACACCCGAAAGCAAGGCCGCGCTCGCACCGCCGCGCAGTAAATACAGTCGCAACGGCCTACAGTCCGCCTCGCACGTTAGCGCATCTCTCCCCGATGTTGAGAGTAACGCTAATCCACCCGTCGTCGCCGATGATCGATATGGCGTCGTCACCATACACGGCCAAAGCAGCAGCTCCGGCAGCGTCCAGAACAATGTGGCGAGCGGCTTGATCAACCTGCAAAGCAGCGTCGATAAAGCGCAGCATAGCAGCGACGTGGCGCTGAATTTGGGCGATAAGGCGAGCCAGACGATCTCCGGCCTGCTGGCGGGGGATCGCAAACGGGATCTTCAGAGCGGCGTCCAAGTCTTCGTCAACCTGTCGGGCAACGTGCTTCTGGAGCGCGACTCCGTGTCAGAGAGCAGCATCATTCTGTTGCAAAACTGGAACAAGAGCGCTGGAACTCCGAAGGAGTTGACGTGTGTTCACTGGCTAGTCTGCTACACGGACGCGGATCGCGCCACCGTCGAACCACTCGACTGGATTGGAAATAGCGGCAAAGTCAGGGCAAAGTACGACCCGCATCTAGCTACCATGGAGCACAGCGTCTGGTTTGTCGATGGCACGGGCGCAACCATCCGCATAGACCTGCGTTAGCAGGTAAAATAGCCTAGCCGAATTGCAACGATCGCTTTTCCTCATGCGCCTACTCACCCGATACATTCTTCGCGAAGTGGTTTCCTACTTTCTGCTGGCCGTGGTGCTATGCACCTTTCTGCTTTTCATGCGCGACCTGCCGAAGATTCTGGAGTTAGTCTTCTGCGACTCGGCCTCGCTTACCGACGTTCTGCGTATCTTTGCCTGCACGCTGCCCAACACGCTGACCTTCACCCTACCCGCAGCCGTACTGGCGGGAATCCTGCTCGGTCTGGGCCGTCTTGCCGCCGACAGCGAGGTTACCGCCATGCGCGCCTGCGGCATCGGAGCACTCTCGTTCGTGCGCATCGTTTCGATTCTTGCGTTTGCGGCCCTCGTGCTCGGCCTGTTCAACGCTCTCTACTTTGCGCCGCGAGCCGCAGCTAACCTGCTCAAGCTGGAGGACCAACTCAAGACCTCCCAAGCCTCCTTCGCGGTTCAACCCCGCGTCTTCTATGAGGACTTCAAAAACTACGTCCTCTACGTTCAGGAAGTCGTTCCCGTCGACGGTGCCGCCATCTGGCATCGCGTCTTTCTCGCCGATCTCGCGCAACCGGAGAATCCCAACATCACCACCGCAGATCAAGCTCTGGCCTTCGCCACACCGAGCGGCGATGCGCAAAGTCTTCGTCTGCACCTGCTCAATGGCGGCCAGCACCAGATCTCCAAAAACAATCCCAACCAGTACAACATCTCCACCTTTGCCTCCACCGACATTCCCATACAGTTTGAGAATCAGGACAGCACCCACATCTCGCGCTCGGACACACCCATGCACGCACTCTCGATGGCAGAGGTCTGGCGCCGCGCACACGGCCCGCTTCCAAGTACGCGCGCCGCCCGCATCGAACTCAACACCCGTTTTTCCTATCCCTTTGCCTGTATCGTTCTCATGCTGATCGGAGTACCACTGGGACTCTCGTCCAAGCGAGGTGGCAAGGGAACCGCTTTTGTCCTAGCTCTGCTTCTCTTCTTCGTCTATTACCTGCTTTCGGAGTTCGGGCTGGGCTTTGCCAAATCCGGCAAGCTCTCGCCCTTTCTCGGCGTCTGGGCGGCGAACCTTGTCTTTACCGCATTTGCCATTCTTCTGCTGCAACAACTCGCTGGCACCGGAGAGCTTCTTCACCTCTTTACCTCAGCCTTCGCATCGCTGGGCAGGCGGCTTGCAAGAATTGTCCCGGCCCGCATTGCCGCAACCCACATCGTCACTGCCGTTATCCGATTTATC
>CAZPZL010000178.1:0-880 GCA_964590925.1 uncultured Granulicella sp. | reverse complement strand
GTTCAGACGTGTGCTCTTCCGATCTCCCTGCCGGATAGCGTCACCGGAGAGATCGTTGCTATCTCTACGGAAGCTGGTGCGCCGCTGGCCATCCATTCCACTCGCAAGCACGCTCAATTTCGCCCGTCTCTCATCCAACGCCTGCGCAGTCTCTTCAAAACCAGCTTCCCCTTAATCCTTGACGAGTATGTGGTGCGCTCCTACGCAGCCAACTTTCTGCTTTCGCTGGCAGCATTCGCCCTGTTAATACTCGTTTTCACCTTCATCGAACTGATCAACGACATCGTGCGCAACGACACCGCCCTCATCATCGTCGGCGACTATCTGCTGAACCTGATTCCTTACATCGTCAATCAGGTCACACCGCTCTGTTCTCTACTGGCTGTTCTTATCACCTTCAGTACTCTCAGCCGAACCTCCGAGCTGACTGCAATGAAGGCCACCGGAATCAGCTTGTATCGAGTCGCCGCGCCCATCTTCCTACTAGCCGGGCTGCTGTCCTGTGCCCTGTTCGCCTTCAACGAGAACTACCTGCCGGATGCAAACCGTCGTCAGGAGGAGTTGCGCGCCCAGATCAAAGGCAGGCCCGCGCAGACCTACCTCCGCCCTGATCGCAAGTGGATCTCCGGCCAATCCGACAACGCCCAGATTCCCGACCGGATCTTCTATTACCAGGCCTTCGATCCAAGCCGCAAGGCCTTTGCCAAACTTTTCGTCTTCGAGTTTGATCCCAAGTCCTTCGTTCTGGTCCGCCGCATCTTCGCCACCAACGCCCACTGGGACGACGCCTCCAACCTGTGGGTCTTCGAGAACGGATGGCAGCGCACCTTTTCCGCAGAAACCGTCACCGCTGACGGTTACCATCCCTTCGCCGTAGCTA
>CAZPZL010000177.1:0-6049 GCA_964590925.1 uncultured Granulicella sp. | reverse complement strand
AGAACTTTGCACAGGACATCGTAGTTGCAGCCGAGGTTCTGGGCGTTGACGCGCCGATGCACAAGTACGCCATTCAGGTGACGGTGGCCGATGTGCGCGACGGCGCTCTGTCGGGTTCGACGCTGAAGGAGGCGAGTTCTTGGGGCAAGGTAGACACCACCTTCGAGCAAATGGTTTACGCCGAGGCGACGATGGCGCTGCCGCTGATCGCTGGCTATGCCTGGCACAAGCAGGCTGCTGCGGGGCGAGCTGGCAAAGAGTGGACCAAGTTACTAAACAAGGTGGGCGAGCCCGTCGGGGCCTGAACGCGCTATATTGGTCCTTGGCGCAACTGAAGCACAATTTTTCCGCGTCTAATTATTCTGTGTGGTTGGGCACTCGGCTTTCTGTGCGGTTGGGCACTCGGCGATGAGGCTTCTATCCTGTATGTTTATAGGTCTACTGGCGACGTGCGTGTTGCTACTGGGCATTCTTGCGCTACGACTAGCGGCGCAGGGACGCAGGCAACGGAGCGCGTTGACCAATATGGACGATGCGCTGAAGCACAGCCGGGCGGACGCCGAGCAGCAACGGACGAGACTGGCGAAGCAGTCAGACATTGATCGAATGAAGACGGAGTTTGTCTCGACGGTATCGCATGAGCTGCGTACGCCATTGACCAGCATACGCGGAGCACTGGGTCTGCTGTCGTCCGGGCTGATGGGAAAGATGGACGATAAGTCGCAGAATCTGCTGCGGATAGCCTCCAGCAATACCGAGCGGCTGATACGTCTAATCAACGACATTCTGGATTTGGAGCGAATGGAGTCAGGAGCGGCTCCGGCGCTGCTGCGGCGCTGCTCTCTGTTCGATCTGGCGCGGGAGGCTGTTGAGGCGATGAACTCAGTGGCCGAGGCGGCAAATATACGGCTGACGTTGCACTGCTTCGCGACGCAGGATGCAGTCTACTTCAACGCCGACGCGGACCGAATGCTTCAGGTGATGACAAACCTGCTGTCGAATGCGATCAAGTTTTCTCCAGCAGGATCGATCGTCTCGATACAGATCAACGCGGACGCCGAGTCGGTATTTTTGAAAGTAATCGACCGCGGACGGGGAATTCCGGCGGATAAGCTGGAGAGCATCTTCAACCGCTTTCAGCAGGTGGAGTCGACCGATTCGAGCAAGAAGGGCGGGACGGGACTGGGGCTGGCGATCTGCCGCAGCATCGTATTGCAACACGGAGGAACGATCTGGGCGCAGACGAACCGTAGCGAGGGACAGACGGCGGCGGGAACAACGTTCTGCGTACAGCTTGCGCGGTGCGCACGGGCCAGCGACGAGGTGCGGACGAAGACATCGCGGGAGCAGAGTGGCGAAGGCGTGATCCTGATCTGCGACGACGATGCGGGAGTGCGTACAGTGGTGGGGGAACTGCTTCGCCAACATGGATACGAGATCATCGAGGCAGGGAGCGGCGAAGAGGTAATTACTCTGGCTCATGAGCAGGCGATGCGCAACGCTCCGGTGCCGCCCATCTCTGCCATTCTGCTGGACCTGTATCTTCCAGAACTTAGCGGGCTGGAGACTCTGCGGCAGCTAAAGAGTTCGACAGTGACGGAAGCGATTCCGGTGGTGGTGGTGAGTGTAAGTGCTCCCAGCGAGCGGTTGCTACGCAGCGGTGAGGCGCAGGGTTGGGTGCAAAAACCATTCAATGAGAGCCTTCTGCTGGCCGAACTGAGACACGCTTTAGAGTGCGGCCCGGACGAGCGTGTTTCGCAACGCCCGATCCGCTCCAGCCGCCTGACGGTTTGAGAAACCAGTCGTCTGGCCGTGTGAGATATTAGTTTATACATGAAGCGGATTCTGATTATCGACGACGAAGAGGACATTCGCGAGGTGGCGGCGCTGTGTCTGGAGACGATTGCCGGATGGGAGATTCTGACCGCCAGCAGCGGGTCGGAGGGCATCCTCGTAGCGGCACAGAGCAGTCCCGCGCCCGACGCCATCTTGCTGGACGTGATGATGCCGGGGATGGACGGGCCGACTACCTTCCAGCAGATGCAAGAGAACGCCGCGCTGGCGAGCATTCCGGTGCTGCTGCTGACGGCCAAGGTGCAAGGGGTAGATCAGAGGCGGTTTGCTGGGATGGGATTCGCCGGAGTGCTGTTCAAGCCGTTTGACCCGCTGACGTTAGCGGTGCAGATTGCCGAGAAACTGGGTTGGGTGGCAATATGAGAAGCGAAGCCGAGTTCGACGAGCAGAACGAATCGATGCTGGCAGCGATCTGGCAGCGGCATCGTCCGGTGGTAATCGAGCGGATCTGCCTACTGGACCGCGCAGCGGCAGCAGCGATGGAGGGCACGCTCAACGTCGAGATGCGCGAGGAGGCAGCGGGCACTGCTCATAAGCTGGCCGGATCGCTGGGAATGTACGGGTACGACGAAGGAACGCGGCTGGCGCAGGAGATCGAGGTGATGCTGCTGGAGGACTCTGTGGCCGAGCCAATGCGGCTGTGGGAACTGGCGGTTGAGCTGAGGCGCGCGGTCTTTCCAGTGATGTAGCTGCACCCCACCCGTCGCATGAAGCTGTGATCGATGGGGCACCCGGTAACTTTCTTGGTCATTCCGCAGCTTTCTTCGCTTGTCATTCTGCAGCAAAGCGGAATCTGCTTGTTGTTCGCGCTGCAACACTTACCATCACTGAATAATGCTCTACTTTGCTTGAGATACGGCCCAGGCAGCTAAATACTTTGCGGCGTCGAAGCCGTGGTACTGAGGGAGTTTTCTCCCGTCGGCGTACTCGTTGTAGACCCAGGGGTCGGTGACGGCAAGGACAACTCCTTTGCCGATGTGTGAGATAGCAATCATCACGTCGCCGTGGTCGGTGACGACGGCCTTGGCCGTACCGCTGACGGTGATCGAACTGGTGTCCTTCATGTACGCCGTAAAGCCTGAGCCGAAGATGCCCGTGCCGGAGGGAATGACGACCTCTCCTGCAGCGTGGTCGTCGCCGACGACATGGTGCGAGAGAACCGGGTTGAAGTGAATGCCGAAGCGGTCGCTGAGGGTGTTGAAGTGCTCGAACTCGGTGTTGTCTCGGTCGTTGGAGAAGAGCAATAGGACGCCGCCTGCTTTGACCCAGGCCTCGATGGCATTGCCGCTGGGCTGGTCCATATAGTGTGGGGTGGGATTCTTGGCAGGGATGTCCGGGCTGGCGATTAGGTAAATATCGGAATGCGCCAGAGTGGCAGCGATGGGCGCGGTGGGCATGGTAGCGAGGTTTACGCCGTAGCTCTGGAAGGCTCGACCGAAGGTGGAGTAGCCACTGGCCGAGTCGTCGTCCCACTTGTAGTGGTACAGTTCGGTCTGGCCGAGGGCCGTCTTGCGCGTCTGCGAGTTGAACCACGCGTCTATCAGCGCGGTCTTGTGCTGACCTAGGGATTGAGTTGCAGCCTGCTCTATCTCAGAGCCAGCGAGGAGGAACGCGCCCACGCCCTTCTTATCCTGATCAACGACCGGCTCGTGTATGTAGTAATCATAGTCGCCCGCGCGATAGGGTTTGCCGCCGAGCCCGCCGACCTTCACTGTGCCGTGAAGGGTGAGCGTGCCATCTGGGTTGGTGGAGATAAACTGCTTTTGGATTGAGTTCCATCCCTGTTGCGCGTCTTCCTCGTAGCTCTGAGACAGAATCCCCATTCGCACGCTCTTTGCAATGGAGTAGACAAACATTGCGCTTGCTGAGGCTTCTAAATAATTACCTGCTTTGGCGGGACGCCTTACGTCGTACTGAATCTTGCCGCCTTTGCCTATTGTTCCGACAACATCAGGACCTTCCTTCATGACCTGCCACCACAGTCCAGACGGAATGTCCTTATATTGCAGAACGTCCTTCAAGGTCTGGTTCAGAGTTTTCACAAGAGCTGCGTGCTGGGGGTGATCCTTGGGGAACCAGTCGAGCGTGTCGACAAGGGCCATGCAGTACCAGCCCATCGCGCGTCCCCAGACTTCGGGGCTTAGGCCAGTCTTCTTGTCAGCCCAGGGCATCTGCTTGGACTCGTCCCAGCCGTGGCGGAGGAGGCCAGAGTCGGGATCGCGCATGTGCTCGTCCATGAGCAGGAGCTGCTTGGCGATGTCATCGAAGTCGGCGGGCGATTGGAAGGTTGCGGCGTACTCGGCGCGGAAAGGCTCGGCCATGTAGGCGCCGTCTAGCCACATTTGATTGGGATAGGTCTGCTTGTGCCAGTAGCCGCCGGAGGGCGTTCGCGGCTGCTGGTCGAGTTGGTCATGGAGAAACTTGGCCGCGAGTGCGTACTTCGGCTGCGAGGTCACGCGGTAGAGGTAGAGGACCGAGCGGCCCATCTCGATGTTGTCTAGAGTGTGGGTCTCGGGCTTGTAGCCTGCGATGCTGCCGTCGGTGCTGACGCAGGCGTCCACGGTGGATTTGATGAAGTTGAAGATGGTGGGATCGGCTGTGGTGTGCCACTCGGCGACCATGCCGTCGAGAAGAAATCCCTCCTCGTAACCCCAGTTGCAGTTGGCGGAGTCAGTCGCGTGCTGATCAAGAACGGTTGCGGCCATGCGCTGCGCGGGAGTCTGCGGCGCAGGGGACTGGGCGAGAGCTGCAATAGTGGTGAGGCCGAGCCCCAGAGTTGTTGCGAGGAGATTCTTCAGACGCATTATTAGTTCTCCGCAATTCAGAATACCGCCTGCGTGGGATGCGGCGCTGGTCGGAGCGTGTTGCGAGATGCTTTCCGCTACAACTATTTGCGATGAGCTTTGGGGTATAACTAAATCGAGATAACACTTAAGTCGCACGATGGGGGAGGACTTAAGTAGCATTGGGGACGACTTAAGTCGCACTGTGGATTCATTGACTTGGTCAGGGTACGAACGTAATCTCGGAATTACTGAGTTGAAATAGATCTTAAATTAAGTCGATGGAAACAAGCACACCGCTTTTGGACGGGCGTGTGTCGAAGTTGAACGCAAGTTCAGCTGGTTGGCGAGCTGGATTGCAAGGCGGAATGGCGCCGGATGCGGATAGGTGCGTTGGGCTGCAATGGATTCAGATAATATAGATGGTCGCGACCATCAGGCAGGAGGCTATCTCCTAGAAGACTTGATGAATCGCAGACTGCGGAATCTGAATTACGCACGGCACAGATTGAATCAGGGACAACGGACATCAAACAGCGAGCGACAGACGAGGACAGGATCAGTGCGCTGGATCGCGTGCTGATGCAAAAGGCTCAGCAGGCGGAGCGCGACGCAGCCGCGTCGAAAGCTGTGGTTGTTAGGGCTGAGAAGCCGAAAACAACTTTGATTACAGAGGCGGCGATCGCCTCCGCCATGACTACGGATGTAATCGCCGAGAGTGTTGCAAAGCCAGTCCAGCCCATCTCCAGCCCATTGCTTCGACCACGGTCCGACAGCGTAAGTCAGGACGGGACACAGGCGGGCGAGGTTCCTTCGACCGTCTATGGCAAGTCGATAGGGAAAGTCATCAGCAGTTCAGTGGCTTGGGCATTGGAGCAAAATGCGAAGTGCGCCGCCCAGACTCAGACTGCGCCCGTCGAAGCTGTGCCAGTTGTCGCGCAGGCGGATGCAGCTGCACCGGTTGAGGCGAGCAGGGCTGAGGCTGAGACAAATGCAGTTGCTCCTTTTAAATGGTTGGGATTGGAAAGAATTGAAGCAGCGCTTCAAGAACAATATATACAGGCGCCAGCGAGAGTGGAAATAACGCGAGACGAGGATTGGCGAATACCAGTGTTAGCGGTATTTTCAGTGGCTGGTGGGGTGGGAAAGACGAATCTGGTGGCGACGCTAGGGCGGGCTCTCTCGGCGCAGGGAGAGGCGGTATTGTTGGCCGATACAACCTCGCGGGGGCTACTGTCGATTTACTTTGGGGAACAGGGGATTGGTTCGGACGAGGTGCGAAAGGTTAAGGCGGAGTCAGGTGCTGCGCTGGGACTGGCGGTGTACGGCACAGTGGCAAGCAGCGCGGACGAGCAGGCGCTGGCAAATGCGATTTTGCGCGACGCCCGGAGGTCGCAGCATGTACTGGTGGA
>CAZPZL010000176.1:0-6064 GCA_964590925.1 uncultured Granulicella sp. | reverse complement strand
GCCAGGCGCCGGCCAGCCCAGTCGCCGCATACTTCCGGTTGAACTCCTCCAGCCACGGCATCTCGACGCGGCACGGCCCGCAGTACGTCCCCCAGTAGTTAATCACCAGCGGACGCCCCTTGAAATCTCCCAGCGATACCCGCTTTCCCTCCAGATCGACCAGAGTAAACTCCGGCGCCAGCTTGCCCTGCAATACAGAAGCCTCGACACCGCCCGCCCCGTCGCCCTGCGCCACATCTCCCAATTGGGCGGACTCCTGTGCTGTGGAACTCTGCGCGGTGGAAGCCTGTCTAGTGAACGTCTGCGATGTCCTCATTTGCTCTGGCTGCAAAGCCCTATGCGCAACGTGCCAGTTCTCCAAGCCCGCGCAGACAACCAGTGCAACACCGGCAGCCATCGTCAACAGCAGTAGCGCTCTCCGCATCCAGAATCCTTCCTGGCGCGACTCACTGCTCGCCCCAGCTTTGAGTCTACCGCGCCCGCAGCCAAGCCTCTACCTTCAGGTTGTTATACAGAAGGGAGTACCCATTCTTGCGAACTATTTTTTCTGTCGCAAGAGTGGGTACTGCAAATTCAAGAGATCAAAGACCGAGGCCATTTTCGCCGTCTCTGTCTACAGCCTGTACTCGAGAACACGACTGCCGCAGACTTGATGCGCGTACAACAAGATGCGGCGTAACCTGCTTGACTTGGGGAGGCTGTTCATCCTTTTTGCCTACTAGAAACAATGCCAGTTGAGCTGCTTCCATGCCAATCTGCACGCTGTTCTGGTCAATCGAGGACAATGGAACGCGCAGGAAATCGGAGTAGAAAAGATTGCCGCAACCGATGACGGCAACGTCGTCGGGAATGCGTAATCCCGCGTCAAGCAACGCGCGCATGGCACCCAGCGCCGAGGGATCGTTGAAACAGAAGATACCATCCGGGCGGTGGGAGTTAGCCAGCAGTTTGCGAGCCGCCTCATACCCCCCCTTTTCGCCGCGCAGGTCGCCGGAAAAGCCAAGCGATACCACATCTTCGGGGGGGGCAATCAGGCCAGCCTCCTGCAATGCTTGCCGATAGCCGTTGTAACGCCCGAGTGCGGTACTGACCTCAGGTCCACGAATGTGTGCAATTTGTCGGCAACCCTGCTCGATCAGGTGACGCGTCGCCATCAGGCCCACGGCATAATCGTCCACGCCCACGAAGTTGGCCGGGAACTCTGCAAACTGGCGGTCCAAAAGGATATAGGGAATCGCCTGCAATTCGATTTGGCGGAAGCTCTCTACGTGCCACTGCGCTGAGGCAACCAATAGACAATCCACGCGTCTGGCGATAAGGTGAGCGATCTCCCGCTGCTCCAGTTCCGCGTCTTCATCTGATGATGAGATCAGCAGACTATATCCCTGCTCGCGGACCACACTGGAGATGACCTGAGCTAGATTGGCAAAGAATGGATGCAGTAGGTCAGGAACGATGAGTCCGAGCGTAAAACTGCGTCCTGTAATGAGAGCGCGCGCAGCCATGTTGGGTTGATAGTTCAGTTCCTTCATGCGCTTCAGTACGCGGGCTCGGGTCTCTTCGCCAATGTCGGGGTGGTCACGCAGGACTTTGGAGACCGACACAACCGATAAATCCAGGTCACGAGCAATATCTTTCAGGCGTACAGGCATCGGCATCTCTTTCAATGCGGTTTAAGCCGAGGCGCATTTGAATGCACTACGACATTCGATAGATTTCATCGCTTACTTTATTGTATCCACGCGTATTGACTCAATGAAAATCCTTCATTGACAAGAGGTGCGCGTATCTCATATAAATGCATTCAAGTTATCGTTTACTTAGATCGAGATCTTCGCTTGTTGTCAGACGCCCAATCCGATTCACGCAAGATGCAATCTTGGCATCAATCGGATTGAAATATTGATCTTCCAACAGCGCGAATCTGTCTATGTCTATTATGGATGTTTGACAAACTGGAGCCCAATCGGATGAATCTACAGCTTGATCGTTTCACCCCGTCTTCGGATGCAGTTGATCCGGCATTGATTCCGCAGCGCACTCTGGCCAGCGGTCGACAGATGCCCGCCATTGGACTGGGGACCTTCGGTTCCGACCATGTCTCGGCGCAGGCGATTGCGGAGGCGGTTTATGACGCCGTGCATCTTGGCTATCGCCATATCGATTGCGCCTCCGTATACGGCAACGAGGCCGAGATTGGCGGAGCCTTTGGCCGACTCTTCTCCGAGGGGTTTCCACGCGAGCAACTGTGGGTCACCTCCAAGGTTTGGAATAACCACCACGACGATGTTCTCGGCTCCTGTCAACGCTCTCTGGAGGCGTTGCGGCTAGATTATCTGGATCTATTTCTGGTGCATTGGCCGTTCCCGAACCACCACCCGCCTGGTTGTGACGTGAGTGTGCGCAACCCAAACGCCGTCTCCTATCGGCACGCTGACTACATGCGCACATGGCGGCAGATGGAGGATCTGGTTGATCGCGGTCTGGTTCGCCACATCGGCAGCTCGAACATGACGATCCCGAAGATGGAACTGCTGTTGCGCGATGCTCGCATTAGACCGGCAGCCAATGAGATGGAGTTGCATCCGCACTTTCAGCAGCCACAATTCTTTACTTGGCTGAAGGAGCAAGGCGTTGAGCCTATCGGCTACTCTCCAATTGGGTCGCCAGCTCGCCCGGAGCGTGATCGCACGCCTGACGACACGGCTCCGACCGACGATTCGACAATTCGTTCCATCGCACAGCGGCATGGAGTGCATCCGGCGGTAATCTGCATCCAGTGGGCAATTCAACGCGGACAGACGCCGATCCCGTTCTCCACCACCCGGCGCAACTATCTGGCCAATCTGCGCTCCGCCATAGCCGAGCCGCTCAGTGCAGACGAGATGCAGGCGATTGCAAAAGTAGACCGCAACTGCCGGCTGATCAAGGGGCAGGTCTTTCTGTGGAAGGACAACCAGAATTGGGAAGACTTGTGGGATCTGAACGGCGAGATTACACCCGAGTAGGGAAGCGCGCTTCACCGATTCCAACAGATTTCCATTAGGAGAGGAAACAATGAGTTCTACAATGCAAGCGGCGTATCTACCCGGCAACAGCAGCGTCGAGATGCGCGAAGTGGCCGTCCCCACACCCGGCCACGGCGAGGTTTTGATCGCGGTAAAGGCCTCGACGATCTGCGGATCGGATATTCGCTGTATCTATCATGAGCATCTGGGCAAAGGGCCGGAGGGCTATCAAGGAGTGATCGCTGGCCACGAGCCTTGCGGACAGATAGTGGAAGCCGGTCCCGGATGTCGCCGCTTCAAGCAGGGCGACCGCGTGATTGTCTATCACATCTCCGGCTGCGGAGTGTGCAACGATTGCCGTCGCGGATACATGATCTCGTGTACCAGCGCGAAGTATCGTCGGGCCTATGGCTGGCAGCGCGATGGCGGCATGGCCGAGTACATGATAGCTGAGGAAAAGGATCTGATTTTGTTGCCCGAAGAGCTGACATACGCCGATGGCGCACAGGTGGCCTGCGGATTTGGTACCGTCTATGAGGGATTGGAGAAAATCGGCATCAGCGGCAATGACGATGTGCTGATTACCGGTCTGGGGCCGGTTGGTCTTGCCGCCGGTGCGCTGTGCCGCAAGCTGGGAGCAAACCGTATTATCGGCATCGACATAAGTAAGGAGCGCATGGACCTGGCGCTCGAACTAGGATTGTGCGATCAGGTGCTGGCTTCAGGCCAGGACAACGTGAAGCAGGTGCGGGAGCTGACCAACGGTGCGGGTGTGGAGCGCGCCATCGATTGCTCGGCCAATGATGTTGCCCGAGCCACCGCCATCCGCGCCACCCGTAAATGGGGAAAGATGGTGATGATTGGCGAGGGAGGTACGGTCAGCTTCAATCCGTCGCCAGACATCATTCACGATCAGAAGACTATTTATGGTTCATGGGTCACATCAACTTGGCTGATGGAGGAGCTGGTCGAACGGCTGGTACGCTGGAATCTGCATCCCGAAGCGATAATTACCCATCGCTTTCCACTGGAGCAGGCTGCAGAGGCGTATGCCTTGATGGCATTAGGCCGCTGCGGCAAAGTCGCCGTCTGCCCGGATCAGAATTAGTCCAAGATCGTATGTCTCAAAACTGAAAAGGAATGGAGCATTATGCTGAAAGGTATCTCTCCTCTGTTGAATCCGGAACTTCTGGCGACTCTCTATCAGATGGGACATGGCGACGAAATCATACTTGCCGACGCGCACTTTCCCGGCCATAGCATCGGCCCCAAGGTTCTGCGTGCCGATGGATTGAAGATAGCGCAACTGCTGGATGCGATCATTCCCCTCTTCGAACTGGACAGCTATGCCGATCCGATCTACATGATGCAGGTGGTTGAGGGCGACACGCTGGATGAAAGCGTGGAGAACGACTATCTGTCGGCGATTCGACGCCATGTGCCCAACGCCCCCAATG
Source organism: uncultured Granulicella sp. (assembly GCA_964590925.1). Lineage (GTDB taxonomy): Bacteria > Acidobacteriota > Terriglobia > Terriglobales > Acidobacteriaceae > Edaphobacter. Next base: position 1,599 of record CAZPZL010000176.1, on the reverse strand, counting down.
CGGTGCGCATCGGACGCTTCGACTTCTACAAACGAGCGGAATCGGCCTTCGCCATCGTAATGAGTGGAGAGCTGCGCAAATACGGTAACATTTTGCTGAAGAAGGGTGTGACCCCGGTCGTATCTGCTTAGCGTTTAGCTTATGGGGCACGACTCAACAGGGATGCGATATCTGCTGCGCGAAAGGCGTTGGGGGTTGATGTCTTCGCGGTTGCTTGCGCGCGAGATCGCGGGCGACAAGGCTGCGGTGCGCGCTCTTGTGCGAGAGCTATTCAGTGAAGAAGTCGCCGTGCGCAAGCGGGCAGCCGATGTGGCTCGGCGCATCACAGAGCAGGATGCGGCACCGCTGGAGCGCTATGCGGACGAGTTGGCGGGATTGCTGGAGTCACTGCCAGTCTATGAGTCAAAACAAAGGAGCGAAGCGCAGACGCGCTGGCATCTGGCGCTGGTCGTTGCGCGCACGGCGTACACGAGGGCGCAACGACTGCGTGCGGCACGGATAATGTCGCTGCTGGCTGAGGACGTGAGCAACGCAGTGCGCTCGTCGGCGGTGGAGGGATTGACGACGCTGGCACTCGTCGAGCCGTCGCTACGCGAGGAAGCTGAGGCGCTGGTCGAGCGCTTTCTGTGGAATGGAACTCCCGCAATGAAGGCCCGTGCCCGTCACGCTCAAAAGAGGCTGACCAATTCACCGCTACTAACATATCGTGTTGAAAATAAATATTAACTATCGATAACTTTAACGAAGGTTTAATAATCCTTGACAGTGAGAACATCTCACACGATAATCCAGAGCGAATCAAAATCAACCATATCCCTGCAGTCGATGGGGATCTTTTGCATATTTTTGCGAAATAGAGGCGTTATGAATATAAAGATTGCTGGACCATGTTGTTCATTTATAAAGGCCGCTCTCAGGGTTGCCTCGCTGCTCGCGTTATTTGCCCTCATGGCAGTTCCGAGCGTGCTATTCGCGCAAACCGGCGGCGAAGGCGCAATCTCTGGTACGGTAACGGACAGCAAGGGAGCCTATATCGCCAAGGCCACAGTCGTTGCGACCAATGTCGCGACTGGAGTTGAGACCAAGCGCGAGGCCTCCTCCGATGGCTTGTACAACATATCTCCTCTGATTCCCGGCACCTATATTCTCAAGGTCAGTTCCGATGGCTTCGCGACCTTCGTACAGGAGAACCTTGTCGTCGACGCTCTCAGCACGCTCGGCTTCAACGTAATCATGAAATCGGGCAATGCAAGCGAGACAGTCACCGTGACCGATGCGCCACCTGCGCTCGATACGGAGACCGCTACGGTTGGCGGCGTCATCGAGAACAGCATGTACACGCGACTGCCAGTGATGATCGCCGGACTGCAACAGCGAGATATTACTCAGTTTTCGAACCTTCTGCCCGGCGCTCAGGTTCCTCCCGGTGGACGGTCCTCCATCATCGGCGGCACGGCCCAGCGTCTGGGTGAGTTGTACGTCGATGGACTTCCGTTGACCACCGCCAGCCAGCAGGGCGACAATCGTCCAGTCTTCAACATCGTTCCGCTCGAATCCATCGACCAGATCAAGGTTGTCACTAGCGGATTTACGGCCGAG
>CAZPZL010000175.1:0-6069 GCA_964590925.1 uncultured Granulicella sp. | reverse complement strand
CACGGTAGTTATTGCCCTCACATAATTAACTTGAGATTGCATCTGCAAATCATTCGCCGAGTGTGGGATTCGCATGTTTTTGCAGTACTTCCGTAGGTGTACTGTGATCCCTCAGCGAACGAAATGCGGGTATCGCTCCCCCCACTGCTCCCTCAGGGGAAGGATGACAAGTTAAGTTACCGTACTGCAACGGTGAAAATGCTCTAAGTGAAACATAATCTTTTGGCGGACGAAGATCCCATAATCGCGCGAGAAGAGGGGCCAGCATCCTTTGGCAACACTGTATTTCAACGATGTTACTGGATGGCTCTGCTGTTCGCAATTGAATGTATTTTGATCCGCATTTTGCATCTGACCTCCCCTTACGCAAGATACGTCACCCCTCCCGCTTTCTTTTTTTTAGTCGTTCTGCTGTTCTTTGGACGAGGCTGGCTGAAGCGAATGCGTTGGAGCGCGTTGCCAGTGCGCAAAAGATGGGTTACGTCGCATCTGGTGGCTCTGCTTTTGTTTGGAGCAACTACCGCTTACTTCAAATCGTTTACCTATCCAAGCGAGCGAATCCAAGTGGAAGCGCTGTGGGCTTGGTGTATCTGCTTCGGGTTGATACTGGTTACGCTTGCAGGAATTCTCTTCGGTCTGCGCGAGTTGGTGCGTCTGCTACGCGGATTGGGCGGGGCATGGGGTCTTGCGGCACTGTGCAGTGCGTTGCTGCTGGGTGTCGGGAGTCTGTTGAAGATAGCGTGGAGTGCGCAGGATTCACGCCTGGGACGATTGCTGCAGATGGCGACTCTGCGCGGGGTGGCAGGCTTGCTGAGTCTGTTCTACCACGGTGTCGTCTTCGATCCGACGCATTATCTTGTTGGTACGGCAGGATTTAAAGTCGAAGTTGAGTATCTGTGCTCGGGCATCGAGGGACTGGCTTTGATCTTGAGCCTGACGGTTTGTTGGCTTATCTACACGCGACGTGAGCTGCGAATGGGGAGGGCTCTGCTTCTGGTTCCGCTCTCTCTGGTCCTAATCTGGTTGCTTAATCTGGTGCGTTTGGCAACCCTGATCGCCATTGGTAACGCCGGATATCCCGCCGTGGCGCTCGGAGGATTCCATTCACAGGTCGGGTGGATTCTGCTCTGCGGCGTGGCTCTGGGATTTATGCTGACGGTCAATAACGTCGGCTGGTTTCGCCGGCACACATCTGACTCGCTACAGCCGCTTGCGCCGCTGCCGAACAACGGCATCTTCGCGCAGTCGAACTCTGCCGCGGTCTATCTGCTTCCATTTCTGACAATTCTGGCCGCAGGCCTGCTGTCGCAGTCGGTCTCGGACGGATTCGAATGGTTGTATGTGCTTCGTCTGATCGGTGCGGCTGCCGTGTTTTATGCGTATCGTCGTTACTACTGTCAGTTGGATTGGCGATTCAGTTGGTTGGGGATTGTTGCAGGGGTGGTCGTCTTTGTCCTGTGGATTTGGTTAGACCGCGTGATGGCAGGTGAGGGAAGCTTACGCAAGCTGCTGGGTGGCCATGCAGTGTCGGACAATAGCGTGGTTCTGACCAGCATCGGCGAGGGGTTGGCACGACTCAGTCGCGGCCAGAGGGTAGTGTGGATCGCTGTGCGTGCCATCGCCGCTGTCATTACTGTTCCGCTGGCCGAGGAGCTGGCTTTTCGCGGATTCGTTGCGCGACGCATGGTGTCGCCGAACATCGAAGAGGTCTCCTACCGCAGCCTGAGTCTGACCGCCGTGCTGGCCAGTTCACTGATCTTCGGCATTTTACATGGCAGAATGTGGTTTGCGGGATTGCTGGCCGGCACGATCTTCGCGCTGGTGGCAAAGCTGCGCGGACGACTGGGCGAGGCAGTGGCCGCGCACGCAACCGCAAATCTGCTGATCGCGCTGTGGGTAATCACACGCGGCGACTACTCGCTATGGTAGGCCATCTGTGGTTCTGAAGCGGGCAGCGACAAAATGGGGTACGCTTCCATCACTTGGCTCAGTGCTTGATGAACCACATGGCCCAGCTTGCGGCTACCGTTCCGCCGACGAAGAGGGCGAAGCAGATCGCGCCGAAACGCAGCATTGAGCGAGGTTCAGAGCGCTGCGTAATGCCAAAGACAATCGAGGTAAACAGCGAGAAGAGGACAACTGCGGCAAAGTGTGAGATGGTCACGATTGCTTCCTCCCAATGGCCAGCGAGTGCGCGTCGATTGCTGCGACGACGTTCAGCAGCCCGCCGACGACGATGAACTTGGATCCGTAGTCGGCCACGGCGGTCAGAACCGCAGATTGTCCCCAACCCAGCAGCCGCCCCAGGGCGTAGAGCAGCCCCGCGCCCAGATCTCCCACAAAGTCTAGCATGTCCAACGGCTCGCCCGTATTGGGTGTGTAGAGCTTACCCTGCAAGGCCACGCCAAAGGCGAACATACAGATGATCGAGACCATCAGCAGTATCCCGCGCACCCACTTGCCTAGCAGTAAATGGCCCGCTCCGGGCACCAGCCATCCGATCAACAGCACAGCCACCGGAGGGAGCTTGCTGCTTGCGTTTGAATCCGTCGTCTTGCTACCCGCCACTGGTGGCACCTGTTCCTTTGCTGTCATCCAAATTTCATCATACCAGCCAACATAATAGAGAATAGCAAGAAAGCAGAACAGACCAAGGATAAACGCGGATCTTCACGGATAAAGCAGTACTACCTAAAAAACACGTTGCGCGGCGAGACTGCTCACCGCGCAACGTGTTTACTTGCAGAAAAGATTGCGTCAAGCAGACTTACTTGTTGTGCCAGTAGGTGGACCAGTTGAGGTACTTGCTGGCGGCCTCGTGGATTGCGGCCGCGGTCGAGGAGAAGCTGGTGGCGACGTGGTGCTCGAAGCCGTTCTCGCAGATGTAGCGCAGAAGCTCCTGCATCTTGGGGATTTCGACCACCCCTGCGCCGCCGAAGGTGTTCAGCGTGTCGTCGGTGAAGGATCCCTGGCCGACGTAGCCCTTGATCTCGCCTGTGAAGTCGTCGGTGGAGAAGCGGGCATAGCTCATTGGCCCAGCCTTGACGCGACCTTCCAGCGTGCCGTGGGTGTTGGCCTTGCCTACCGTGCCCGCGATAATGAGCTGATAGTCCATTTTCACGCCCTCGTTGAAGAAGCTCTTGGGCAGGTTGGAGCAGTGGAAGCAGATGGCCTTATCGGGGTTGTCGCCGTAGTTGTTGTTCCAATCGAGCAGGGCGGAGGGCGTCTCGCTGGCCAGCGTCAGCGCGTGCATGGAAATATTGCCCAGCACATCGACCTCGCAGGCCGACGGGATCAGCTTCTCGCTCATCATCGACATGACGGTGCAGGGCACGATCCCGAGGAACTCCTCGATGGAGGTCCAACACTGTACTGAGGTGATGTCCAGCGAGTTGGAGGTCATCCAGCTGTCGATAACCGCTCCCAGCTTGGCCATCTTCAGCAGTGCGGCCTCGGGTGTGTCGCCCACCGGGACGTACTTTTTTATCTCGGCCAGCTTGGCTTGCGTCGCGTCGTCGTTGTCCTTGGTGCGCTCGATGCGTCCGATGATTTCCGACAGATCCAACGTATCGACCGTAATACCGGAGCGCTCCAGCAGCTTCTCCGAGTAGCGCACGGTGTTGAAGGCTGCGGGACGCGCGCCAATTGCACCCAGACGCAGATTTTTCAACCCGCCAACCACACGGCAGACGGCGGCAAACCACGCGAGATCGGCCTTGAACTCAGCTGAATCCAGCGCCTCGGTGTGCAGCGTGGTCAGCGAGTAGGGAATGCCGTACTGGCGCAGATTGTTCGAGATCGACATCTTGCCGCAGAAGCTGTCGCGGCGATGCGCAATGGTCATCTTGCCGGAGACGTCAGGTGTGGCCTGAATCAGCACAGGAACACGCAGGTCGGCCAGACGAATGGCGTCTGCCAGACCGCGCTCCTCGCCGAAGTTGGGCAGGGTGATGATGAGGCCGTCGATCTCAGCGGCGTGCTTCTTGAACAGAGCAGCGCACTTCTTGGCGTCGTCGTAGGTCTCGACCGCACCGTGAGCGGTGGTCTCTGGATCTAGTACGATGGGCTTGATGCCAGCCGCTTCCAGTGCGGCTATGATTTCCAGCCGGCCCGATGTGGCTAGATGCGAGGGGAAGAATCCGCGGTTGCCGACCAGGACTCCCAGTGTCATTTGCTTGGACATTATCTATACTCCTTGGTTGTTTGCTGCGTAACGCGTTTGAGAAGACGTAACACCGATTGTCCCCGATGGAACCGATTTTAAAGATTAAAACGAAAAAATATGATTGTTATACTTACCAATTCTCGATAGACGATCCAGCTTTGATCGGCTAAGCGTGTTAAGTATTACGCCTTGCCGGGGCGGAAGTGGATGGTGTAGAAGGCACCGAAGAGCGTCATCAACATGCCCCACCAGAACGCAGGGTGAAGGTTAGCGAGGACGGTTGTGCCCGGGTGCCAGAACTCGTAGATGCCCTGGGCAAAGATGATTGCGCCGCAGGAGAGCATGAGGACGCCGACAAAGAACCAGATGGAGAGCATCTTCTCGGTGCTGGGATCGGCGTGTGGGGTGGACATGGTGGTTTCTCCTTGTGATGCTGTGATGCAAGAACAAACAAGAACGAAATACGGGTGGCTTCTACTGTGCTCAGGATGACGGCGAAAAACTCACTACAAGGATCACGGCGAAAAAACTGACTACCAGAGCCAGATGTTGAGGATGAACAGGCCGGTTGCGACGATGATGGCCCAGAAGATCGGCTTCTGGTATAGCTTGGTTGATCCGTCGTCGGGAATGATTGTCGAACCGTAGACCAGCCCCACGAGCTTCTCCTCCGGCGTGGCCTCGGTGCAGTAGCTGACGATGATGGTGACGAGGACGCAGATCAGCCACGACCAAGCCGCGCGGTAGAGGTTGGCAGCCATCGCCTGCACTCGCAGGATGGTATCCGCAGAAGCGTGTGGCTGTAGGATCATGAAGCGGATGTTGGCCTTGTTGATGCGGACCATCTCCCACATGGCGATCGACGATGCGGTGCCCAGCAGCAGCCCCCAGAATCCGCCTGCTTTGGTGGCACGCTTCCACAACATACCTAGAATGACCGTGCCGAACAGAGGCGCAATGAAGAAACTGAAGAGCTCCTGCACGTAGTCCATGATGCTGGCTGCGTGCATGACAAGATACGCCGTACCCACTGAGATAATCATTCCTATGATGGTTGACCAGCGGCCCATCAAGACGTAGTGCGAGTCGGTGGCCTTCTTGTTGATGTAGGCACCGTAGATGTCGTAGGTCCACACTGTGGAGAAGGCGCTGACGTTGCCCGCCATCCCCGACATAAAGCCCGCGATCAGAGCGGTGATGCCGAGGCCGAGCAGTCCCGGTCCGAGGTAGCGAATCATCATCAGCGGCAGCACCTGATTGAAGCTGTGCGCACCGTGGTTGATGACCATGTCGCTGCCATCAGGATAGAGCTGCATCAGGTGGCCGGAGGAGTCTTTGAGCAACACCAGAGCCAGCAGTCCAGGCAGGATAACGAAGAATGGCACAAACATCTTGAAGGCCGAGCCGATCACCGGAGCCATGCGCGCCGAGCGCAGGCTATTGGCCGAAAGCACGCGCTGGACGACAAGAAAATCCGTGGTCCAGTAGCCAAAGGCGATGACGAAGCCAAGGCCGAAGACCATGCCGGTCCAGTGAACGCCCATGGGATTGTCCTTGAAGCTGCCCATCGTTGACCACATGTGCATGTACTCGGGGCTACCCATACGCACGGCGATCTGCGCCTTCAGGTTGGTCCAGCCGCCAGCCTCGATGAGGCCGAGAATGGGAATCAGTATCGCACCCGCCCAGATCAGCACGAACTGTAGCACCTCGTTGATGATGGCCGAGCGCAGCCCGCCCAGCATAACGTAGATGGCCACAGTCACCGCGCCCACCCACATCGAGAAATTGATGTTCCAGCCCAGCACCACCTGCATAACGACGGCCATGGCGTACATGTTGACGCCGCTCATGAGGATGGTCATGAAGGCGAAGCAGACGCCGGAGAGTCCGCGCGCGCCCTC
>CAZPZL010000174.1:0-6124 GCA_964590925.1 uncultured Granulicella sp. | reverse complement strand
CCGCCCACGGATCGACGACCTTGGTGATGCCGGTCTCCTCCTGTAGGTATATCTGGGTGTTGCGCGCGATGCGAGCAGAAAACTCGCTGGGTAGGGCAATCGCCTCGTCCAGCGCATTGGTGTGCAGCGACTGGGTGTGGCCGAGTGCCGCCGCCATCGCCTCAACCGCTGTGCGTGATACGTTGTTGAAGACATCCTGTGCCGTCAGGCTCCAGCCCGAGGTCTGCGAGTGCGTACGCAGCGCCATCGACTTCGGATTTTTGGGGTTGAAGCCCTTGATGATCTTGGCCCACAGAATGCGCGCCGCTCGCATTTTGGCGATCTCCATGAAGTGGTTCATGCCAATGGCCCAGAAAAAGCTGAGGCGCGGTGCAAAGTCGTCAATGCTAAGACCGGATGCGATGCCGGTGCGGATGTACTCCAACCCATCGGCCAAGGTGTAGCCCAGCTCGATGTCGGCGCTGGCGCCAGCCTCCTGCATGTGGTAGCCACTGATCGAGATGCAGTTGAACTTGGGCATCCGCTCCGAACAGAAGCGGAAGATGTCGCCGATGATCTTCATCGAGGGTGTCGGCGGGTAGATGTAGGTGTTGCGCACCATGAACTCTTTGAGGATGTCGTTCTGGATGGTTCCGCTCAACTGTTCGGTGGGAACGCCCTGCTCCTCGGCGGCAACAATGTAGAACGCCATGATCGGCAATACTGCGCCGTTCATGGTCATCGAGACTGACATCTGCTCCAGCGGAATCTGTCCGAAGAGAACCTTCATGTCCTCAACTGAGTCGATGGCCACGCCAGCCTTGCCCACGTCGCCGACCACGCGCGGGTTGTCCGAGTCGTAGCCGCGATGCGTGGCGAGATCAAACGCCACCGAGAGCCCCTTCTGCCCGGCGGCAAGATTCCGTCGATAGAAGGCGTTGGACTCCTGCGCCGTCGAGAATCCCGCATATTGACGGATGGTCCACGGACGCAGCACATACATCGTCGAGTAGGGGCCGCGCAGGAAGGGAGCAACGCCAGCGGCGTACTCCAAATGCTCCATGCCCTTCAGATCCTCGGCTGTATACCAGCTCTTGATCGGAATCTGCTCAGGGTTCTTCCAATCGGTCGTCTGGGCGCTGGCTTGCGCCGCTGCAACCGTAGACGGCTTCACGTCAAAGTCAATTTTGGAGAAATCAGGTCTCATCAGTTCTTCACTCCCAGCCGGTCCTGCCAGTTCGTCAAGGTCTCAAGGGCGTCGCTGGCAACGTGTACAAAGCCTTGTACGCCCAAAGACTTCAACGCGTCGATCTCTTCTTTTGGATTGCCCGCAACCACCACCGGAACCTTCACCGCCTTGCAGACCTCTTCTGCAAATGCAAGATACTCGGCGTCTGAACTGCATAGCACGATCAAATCGGCATCAGTACCCGCATACTCCTCAGCCTCAACCAAAGTAAAGCCGGAGCAGCCAAAGAAGTTCAGCGTGAAGTTGGCCCGCGCCGTCTTCATCTTGGCGTCGCCACGTTTCAGCAGCAGTACCTTCGGAGCCTTGCCTGTCGCCTTTGCGTGTCGCGCCGTGCGCAGGCGAATCGCCTCGAATGGCTCGGCCAGACGGAAGGTCGCAAAGGGCGCAGCGACAGAGTCGGCCGCAGGAACGGCCTCCAGCGGTTCGCCGTTCAGGTCCGGAAAGTTGTTGACGCCAACCATAGCCTTGCGCCGCGAGGAGAGTGCCTTCTCGCGGCTGGCGCGGCTCTTGGCAACCTCTTCCGCCAGCCAGCCAGCAGCCAATGCCTTGGTGTATCCGCCCGCGGCTTCAATCTTCTGGAAAAGCTTCCATGCCTCACGCGCCAGTGAATTGGTCAGGCTCTCGATGTAGTACGATCCGCCCGCCGGATCAGCCACTACATTCAGATGAGCTTCCTCGGCCAGCACACGCTGAATCCCCAGCGCCAGATGCTCATCGAAGCCGAACGGCTCGATGGTCAGTGAATCGACGCCGCCAATCGCAGCCGACATCGCCTCGGTCGTAGCGCGCAACATGTTGGTATTGGGATCGACGATGCTCTTGTTCAACCGGGCCGTGCGCACGTGCAGCTTCATCTGGCCCGACTTCGCATCTCCGCCAAAGGCCGCAACCACCTGCGCCCAAAGCAGCCGCGCAGCGCGCAGCTTTGCGATCTCAAAGAAGTACGTTGAACCCACCGCAAAGACAAACTCAATCTCTCGCGCCGCCACATCGATCGAGGTCTTAGCCGCGCGCCTCTCCAACTCCTCGACCCCGGCCGCCAGTGCAATGCCCAACTGCTGCATCGCGTCAGCACCAGACTCCAGCACCAGATCGGCACGAATCGCGTCTTTGGCCGGAGCCGTCTCTTGCGCGATGGTCCACGCCTTGCCCTCGCCACGCACGAACGGAGCTTGCCCGGGAGCTGACGTGGTCTGCGCATCCAGTCCAGCCAGCGCGTCACTGCGATAGTACGGGCGTACGGTCAGCCCCTCGTCGGAGCGCCAGACCAGCTTCTTCTCGTAGTCGGCACCCTTCAGATCCTTCAGGATTGCGGCCTCCCACGTATCGGTCGAAACCGGCGGAAACTCCTCGGCTAGATTCAAAGCCTCGGTTCCAGCTACAGCATCAGGCATGTATGCCCTCCTGCACCACTTCCAATAGATAACCAAACGATGCTGTCTCGGTCGTCTTCGGGTGTACGAAGAAGACCGTCGTTCCGCGCGAGCCCTTGCGCGGAGCGGCGTCGATAATCTTGAAGCCATTCTCCTTCAGATAGTCGAAGGCCTTCTGAATGTCCTTGACACGGAAGGCAACATGCGCAAAACCGCCGCGTCCACCGCTCTTTTCGATCATCTTGGCTACGGGCGACTCATCGTTCAGTGGCTCCAACAACTGGACCAGATTCGGTCCGTCTCCCACCTGTAGCAGCACCTCGCGCACCTGATCCTTGCCCAAAACATCCTCGCGATGCAGCTCCTTGAAGCCCATCGCCTTGTATGCATTGACCTGTGGTTCCAAATCTCCAACCTTCACAGAGAAAGCCACATGATCAAAAAACAGAAATCCCGGAACCTGCTCGATTGCTTCACTCATTACTCAAACTCCACTAGAATCTGGCCGGACTGAACACTCTCTCCGGCGTTTACCTTGATTGACGCAACTTTACCGCCCGCCTGCGCAGTGACCTGTGTTTCCATCTTCATGGCTTCCAGCACCAACAGCACATCGCCTGCCTGTACCGTCTGTCCTGCCTTCGCCGTGACGCTGGCCACGATCCCGGAGACCGGACTGCGACACACTTTTTCTTCGTTTGCCGGTGCAAACGCCGCGACAGGTGCCGCAGCCGATACAACCGGGGTGCGCGCGGCGGAGGACCCCACCACCTGAAGGTTCGATGCGCCAGAGGTCTCGGTTTCCGCAACCTCAACGTCCACTTCGTAGTTCTTCTTGTCGATCGTAATTTTTAGTTTCATGTATGTCTTAGTGTTTCAACCTGTTGAACTTGTGCGACGCTTGGATGGTCACGCGGCCCTGTTGCGACCAGATGCCCGAGTGAATGAGGCGGATCTGGCGGATGTGCGCTTGCACTCCCAGCCAGGCCGCAATAGCGGCGGAGACGGCAAGCAGCTCCTCGTCGGAGATGCCCGCTTGCTTCGCCACGGAAGATGTAGCCGAAGAAGTCTCGGCCTTTGTCACGCCTACACTCGGCGCTGTCGCCGCAGAGGGTGCCACAACCGGCATGGCCGACTTCTCCAACCCTGCCACCTGTTCGGCCAGAGCCGCCAATTGTGTCTGAACGCTCTCAAGCGTCGTGCGAAGATCGTCGGGTTTGGTTACGGATTCACTCATCGTTTATTCTTCGTTTCCTGTACCGCCGTTTTCGCGGTTAGCTTGCCAACCAATACAACTCGCCGCACGATTCACACCGCTCAGTCCGCAACGGCCAGTCCGTGCCTTATAGCGGAATCAGCCCGTGCTTCTTCTGCGGACGAAGCTCGCGTTTGGTCTGCAGATACTCCAGCGCCTGCGAAATATTCCGCCGTGTCGTCGCCGGTTCGATCACCGAATCCACCAACCGCCGTCCGGCCGCGACATACGGATTGGCAAACGCCTCCCTGTAAAGCTCGACCAGTTCAGCGCGCTTGGCCTTCTTGTCGGTTGCCTCGTCGATTTCCTTGCGGAAGACGATTCCTGCAGCACCCTCCGCGCCCATGACTGCAACCTCAGCAGTCGGCCACGCGAAGACGCGGTCGGCACCCAGATCCTTGCTGCACATCGCCAGATACGCTCCACCATAGGCCTTGCGCAGGATCACCGTGATCTTTGGAACCGTCGCCGCCGAGTAGGCAAACAGCATCTTTGCCCCATGGCGAATGATGCCGCCGTACTCCTGCTCAATGCCCGGCATGAAGCCCGGAACATCCACCAGCGTCACCAGCGGAATGTTGAATGCATTGCAGAAGCGGATGAAACGAGACGACTTGTCCGATGCGTTGATGTCCAGCGATCCAGCAAGCACCATGGGCTGGTTGGCGATGATGCCGACGCTGCGTCCCGCAATACGTGCAAATCCGATGACCATATTCTGCGCGTAGCCCTGCTGCACCTCGAGAAAGTCTCCAAAGTCCGCCAGACGCGTAATGATCTCGCGTATGTCGTACCCCTTCTTCGGATCGACTGGAACCACGTCATTCAGTTCGAGGTTGTCGTCCACGTTGCGGTCGCCCGCCAGCAGTGGCGGATCCTCCAGATTGTTCGCTGGCAGAAAGCTCAAAAGTTTGTGACAGAGCTGGATTGCATGATGATCGTCGTCTGCGATGAAGTGAATCACGCCCGACTTGGACATGTGCGCGTCCGGTCCGCCAAGCGCCTCCGCCGAAACATCCTCGCCCGTGACGCTCTTGATCACCGAAGGTCCGGTGATGAACATCTGTGCCTGACGCGTCTGGATGATGAAGTCCGTCAGAGCGGGGCTGTAAGCTGCGCCGCCCGCGCATGGGCCACAGATCAAAGCAATCTGCGGCACCGAGCCCGAGAGCTTCACGTTGGCATAAAAGACCTTGCCATAGCCAGAGAGAGCGTCGATGCCCTCTTGCACGCGCGCACCGCCCGAATCGTTGACAAAGACAAACGGCGAGCCGGTCTTCAGTGATTGCAGCATGATCTCGGCGACCTTGGTTGAGTGAACCTCGCCAGCCGCTCCGCCCGCAACCGTGAAGTCCTGACTGGCCAGATGAATCAGACGCCCATTGACCGATCCGGCACCGGTCACGACGCCATCCGCAGGCATATCCTTGCCTTCCATGCCGAACATCACCGCGCGATGCTCGGCGAAGAGACCGGTCTCCTCGAAGCTGTTGGGGTCGACCAACTCAGCGACCCGCTCGCGAGCCGACATTTTACCGGCCTTGTGCTGCTTCTCGATGCGGTCGGTACCGCCGCCAAGCAGCACATGAGCCTGACGCTTCTTCAGATCCGCAATCTTGTCCTGCATCGTCTTTGCTACTACTACTTCCTTCGCAGTCGCCATCTTCTCTCTCTCAGACCTAAACCGCAGAAACCGTTACTTTATGCGTAGTTCCATTCAACTTCACGTCGTAGGTGACCGGCTCGCGAGCCGGTCCGCCGCCCTTGCCAGCAGCCGGAGCCGCAGCGGCTGCCTTCGCCGCCGCCGGATCCTTGCCCAGATTCTTTGCCCCCTGATCGCGCGTCGAGAAGAACTTCGACGCCACCTGCGGGAACATTGCGTAGGTCAGCACATCCTCGTCCTTGCCGTTGTTTCCCGGCAATGCAAAGGCCGCAGCCTTCAACTCGTCCCACTCCGGCTTCAACAAATCCGCCGGACGGCAAGTGATCGGCTCCTTCTTGGCTTGCTTCGCCGCCTGTTCGATCAATGCCGCGTCGCGCGGTCCGATGGTCTCGCCATAATAGCCCAGCATCAGATCGGCAAACTCGCCAGTGAGAACCTTGTATTGCCCCATCAGCACGTTGAAGACGGCCTGTGTGCCCACGATCTGACTGGAAGGTGTAACCAGTGGAGGATAACCGGCGTCCTTGCGAACCCGCGGAACCTCCTCCATCACCTCGGCCATGCGGTCTCCCGCGCCCTGCTGCTTCAACTGGCTCTCCATATTG
>CAZPZL010000173.1:0-6154 GCA_964590925.1 uncultured Granulicella sp. | reverse complement strand
TACTTGCTCTAACAGCATACTTGGATAAAGGCTGCGCGGGAACCTTGGGAGCGTTGTATCTTGGCTAGGAGAGGTTTGACGCTTGCCTACATTTGCCGCAATCGATATTGGTTCCAACTCGGTTCGACTGAAGATCGCCTCAGTCGAGCAACACAAGCTGAAAACGCTACAGGAAGATCGTGAGGTGGTTCGGCTGGGTGAGAGCGTCTTCCAGACCGGCGTCATCTCACCGGAGGCGATGGCCAACACCATTCGCGCGCTGAAGCGATTTCAGAAGGCCGTGCAGTTGCATGTAGTCGATCGCGTGCGCGTCGTTGCCACCAGTGCCATGCGCGACGCACGCAATGCGGCTGCCTTCACTGCGTGGGTCAAATCCGCCACCGGCTGGCAGGTCGAGGTTATCTCCGGTCTCGAAGAAGGGAGGCTGATCCACCTCGGCGTGGCCACGCATGAGGCCGGAGCGCGCGGGCGCTGCCTACTGATCGACCTCGGCGGCGGAAGCTGTGAGGTAACGCTCTCCGAGGCCGGTCGTATCCGCGAGACCGTCAGTCTGCCGCTGGGAGCGGTGCGTTTACAGCAGGAGTTTCTACAGGTCGATCCGCCCGCAAAGCAGGACGTCGCGCGGCTGAAGCAATATATCGACCGCGAGTTGCAGAAGGCCGAGCGCCGACTGGGCACAACGCGTATAGGACTGGTGGTAGCGACCTCCGGCACGGCTGCTGCGCTGGCAGAGGCGAGCGTTGCGTTGGCCACCAAGATGCCCGCGCGCAAAACTGCTCCCAAAAGCTTCGTTCGCATCAAGCCTAGCGTGGCAAAGACGGCTGATGTGCGTCGGCTGGCCGATCAGTTGGTCAAGATGAACAACCAGCAGCGAGCCGCTGTGCCCGGTATTGGACCGCGACGCTCGGAGATTGTCGTCGGCGGTGCGCTGGTCTACGCCAGTCTGTTGGAGCGGCTGGGGCTGAAGGGCTTTCGCTACTCGCCGTTGGGGCTGCGTGACGGCATTCTGGAGCAGATGCTGGCCGATGTCGACCTGCGCGCCTCTGTCCACAAGAAGATTGAGGGTGAGCGGTGGGCGGGCGTCTTGCAGCTCTGCAGGCATTACGGCGTGGACATAAAGAAGGCCGATCCGGTGCGGCAGCATGTGGTGCAGCTCTACGACGAGATGCTGCGCATTCATGAGCTGCGGCCAGAGTATAGGCTGTGGTTGGCCGCAGCCGCCATGATGCAGGATGTGGGAAAGTACATGAACCATCAGGGGCACCATCGCCACACGCAATACATCATTGCGAACTCGGAGATCTTCGGATTCTCGCCAGAGCAACGCGCCGTGGTGGCGGCGATTGCGCGCTACATGGGCAAGAGTCGCCCCGACTCGTTGGATCGCGTGATGCGCGCCGTTCCCATCGAGGAGCACGACCCGGTGGTGCGTGCTGTAGTTCTACTGCGTCTGGCTCTGGCGCTCAATCAGGATCGCGCCAGCGCAGCGGTAAGGATGCGGGCACGCGTCTATCCCAAACGCGTTTTGATGGAACTGATGCCGGGGCGCGGAGGCGCAGAGTTGGAGGCCTGGTCATTGAAGAAGGAGGCAGCCTACTTTCGCGAGGTCTTCAAGAGAGAGCTGGCCGTCGAGGTGGCGTAGAGCGCACGCACGGTGCGCGGATCGAGCAGCCACTGTAGCGCCGCCGGACCGCGCACCACGTTCAGCCGCGCCAGCGACCCCTTGCGTAAACGCACGCTAGCCGCACCCACGCTGTCGTCCACGCCGTTCGCGGAGATGGCTGCGGCAGGTACAAGCAGCGATCCCAGAAACGCCGCCAGATTCGGATTGTGCCCAACCAGCAGAAGATTTTCGTGACCTGCGCACTCGCGCAGTAGCTTCTGGAACTGGGCAAATGTGGCGTCGGGCGCCAGTGCCGCAGACGATAGAATCTTCGCCTCGTAGCCCATCTCTGTACCCACCAGCGAGGCCGATTGCATTGAGCGCTTCAAAGGGCTCGATACGATCAGGTCAAACTGCACTTTCATCAGGCTTAGCACATGCCCCAGTTGCAGACAGTGCCGTTTGCCCTCCTTGTCGAGAGGACGCTTGTGGTCGAGAATCGGATTGACGCGCCTTATGCCCGCGCTGGCGTGTCGCAGAATATATAGGTTCATAGCTGACAACATTGTAGGCTATGGGAAGGCACGGCACTGTAAATTGTTTGGCATCGGAGGCAGTTGGTATGAAGCTGGTGACATTTATCGAAGGAAACTCCGAGCCGAGGCCGGGGCTATTGACGAACAATGGCGCGGTCGATCTGGCCGCACAGGGGTTCAAGGATACAATTGCGTTTATCGCCGCTCCGACCAGTGTGCAGACCGAGGTAGCTCGCTCACATGCGACGTTTTCGTTGGACATGGTGCGTCTGCTGGCTCCGATTCTCGCGCCGCCACGCATCTTCGCCATCGGCCTCAACTACGCCGAGCACGCCGCCGAGACCAAGGCCAGACTGCGCGATGCGCCGACGGTCTTCATTAAGCTTTCATCCGCCGTAGTTGGTCCCGGTGCGAACGTGGTTTTGCCCCACAATAGTTCCGAGGTGGACTACGAGGCAGAATTGGCAGTCGTCATCGGCAAGGCGGGCTTCAGAATCCCCGCCAGCCAGTGGCAGCAGCACGTCTTCGGCTACACAATTATGAACGACGTCAGTGCGCGCGATGTGCAGCGCGCCACCTCGCAGTGGACCCTCGCCAAGAGCTTTCCGACCTTCGCGCCAATGGGTCCGTGGATCGTCTCAAAGGACGAGATCGCCGATCCGCACGCGCTCGGCATCTCGCTCACCATCGGCGGCGAACGCCTGCAAGATTCCAACACCAGCCAGCTCATCTACAAGATTCCCGCGCTGATTGAATACCTGTCGAGCATCACACCGCTACAGGCAGGCGACATCATCAGCACGGGAACGCCCGCCGGCGTCGGGCTGGGACGCACTCCCCAGCGATGGCTCCGCCCCGGCGAAGAGATGACCGTCGCAATCGACCGCATCGGCGAGCTGCGCAACCCCATCGTTGCCGAATAAGTCCTTTTCAGATTGCTATAGACCGCATTTGTTTGTCATTCCATATCTTTTGTCATTCCGCAGCGAAGCAGAGGAATCTGCTTTTGCTCGCCGCACAACTACATACACCATTATCGAAGATGCTTCAGATAATCTCTACTCAAGTCTCTGTTTTGATAGGGCGGGACTTTAGTCTCGCTACAGCTCGCGCAAAATCATGGGGCTTTAACGCCCGTGGGAATGTTGAGAGCTTGTTCAGATATGCTTGGTTGATGGAAGGATGTCGTTGCAGAACAATTGCAGAATCCGAAAATATTTTCGCGAATTGGTAAAGTAGAGGGATGAGCGATCAAGTGGAGTTGACGGCGGTAGAGCTGCCGCGCGGATTCGAGTGGGGCGCGGTGCGCGCGGGAATTAAGGCGAGCGGCAATCTGGATCTGGCGGTCGCGGTGGCCAAGGGCGGCGCAACGGGCGCGGCTATGTTCACCACCAACCGCGTGGTTGCGGCGCCGGTCACGGTCGGGCGGCGGCACTTGCTGGCCACTGGTGGACGCGTTTCGACTGTGCTGGCGAACGCAGGCAACGCAAATTGCGCTAACGGCGCTCCTGGCATCGAGGCTTGTATGGAGACCTGCGTGGCAGCGGCTGAAAGCTTCGGCTGCATCTTCGACGAGGTCTTTCCTTCGTCGACGGGGATCATCGGTGTGCCGTTTCCGGCGGACAAGGTCGTCGCGGCGATGCCTGCGCTGAAAGCTGCGCTGGGCAGCACTCAGGAGCACGCCGAGAGCTTTGCACACGCCATCATGACCACCGACACCAAGATGAAGACGTCGCACGCAGTCGTTGAGAGTGGCGGCAAGCAGGTACGCATCTGGGGAGCGGCCAAGGGCGCTGGCATGATTCACCCACAGTTGGGAGCGCCGGTTGGTCCACCGCACGCGACGATGCTGGTCTATCTCTTCACCGACGTTGCGGCCTGCGCGGAGCATCTGAATGCGGTACTGCGCGCGGCGGTCGAGCCGAGCTTCAACTGCATCTCCATCGACGGCGACACGTCGACCAACGATACAGTGCTGCTGCTGGCCAGCGGAGCGAGCGGCTTGCCGCTGCGCGACGACCTGGTCCCAAAGTTCGAGGCGGTGCTCGCCGAGGTCTGCCACTCGTTGGCGCGGCAGATCGTTGCCGACGGCGAGGGCGTGGGCCATGTGGTGACACTGGACGTGACGGGAGCTGCGACCAACGCCGATGCGCGACTGGTGGCCAAGGCTATCGCGCACAGTCCGCTATGCAAGACGGCGTGGTCCAGCGCAGACCCGAACTGGGGCCGTCTGATGGCCGCCGCAGGCTACAGCGGTGCACAGTTCGACCCGGAGAAGGTGCGCGTCTGGATCGGCGAAGAGCCTGTCTACGAGTACGGCGTGCGCGCTCCCGGCTTCGATAAAGACAAGGCGCACGCGGTGATGATGCAGCGTGAGTACGCGATTCGCATCCACCTGGGCGCAGGCTCGGGCGAGTGCCTCTTCCTGACCTGCGATCTCACGGCCGAGTACGTCAGCATCAACGCCGACTACTCTACATAATTGCGCGGTATCGTACACGCGCCGGCAAAGAGCAGCATCATCGCGATCAACAGCGAGACCAGCGTCAGGCCGAGGCCGGTGGCAAGCGTCGAGTGGTCGCTGACCATGCCGATCAGCCGCGGTGAGGGCGTGTCTCCGAGGGCATGGATCAGAAACAGCTCGACGGCGATAGCCGTGGAGCGAACCGTCGCCGGAACGGCATTGACGATAGCAGCATTCAGTGGGCCGGTACTGAGGAAGATCGCAAACATTGCCAGAGCGAGGGCGGGGAGCATGGTTGCGCGGGGTCCGAAGAAGCAGAGGATACCGAATGGTATGGTGATGAGCGCCGACCACGCCGAGAGCAGGTAGAGCGCGCGATGATTGGTACGCAGCCAGCGCTGGGCAATCCATCCGCCGACCGCAGTGCCGCCCAAACCCGCGCCCGCCGTGATGCCGCCCAGCGTGATGCCGACGGTTGCGGGCGAGAAGCCCGAACGCTCCAGAAAGCTCGGCATCCACGCCGAGATGCCGCCCATCGAGAACGTCGTCATCGCCATGCCCAGCGTCGCGTAGAGGTAGGGCGCGTTGCGTGCGAGCGAGATCGCGTGAACGACGTGTTCGCTCCTGGAGGGGTTTGCGTCGGCTGCTCCTCGCATTGGCTCGCGCAGAAAGATCAGGATCAGCGCAGCGATCAGCAACCCCGGTGCAGCGGAAACGTAGAACGGCATACGCCATCCCCAGCGCGTGCCGACCAGCTCGGCGACGAGGTAGCCGATGGCCGCGCCCACCGGGATCGCCGTGTAGAAGATGGTAAGGATGCGGTTGCGCTCGCGCTCGGGGTAGAAATCGGCCAGCAGAGCGGGGGCGTAGATGCCTAGACTCGCCTCGCCGATGCCGAGAATTGCGTGGCGCAGCAGCAAGGAGTCGAAGGCGTGAACCGTACCGGTCAGTATGTTTACCGCCGAGATCATCAACGCGCACAAGACGATCAGCGGCTTACGCGGCAGTCGGTCGCCCAGCCATCCGGTCAGCGGCGCGGCGCACATGTAGGTGAGGAAGAACCAGAAGGTGAGCGAGCCGAGCGCCGCGTCCGACACATGAAACTCGTGCTTCACCTGCTCCTGCACGCCGGGCAGGATGTAACGGTCGATGTAATTGACGAAGTTCAGCGCGGTCAGCAGCACCAGCGCCGTGGTGGCTCCGGCAACAGAGGGCGGACGACGTGTGCGAATGGCGAGCATCTTTGGGCAAGAATAGCAGGTGCGCGTTACGCGACTACTTCACGTCGGGCCGAGGGTAACTGGCTTCGATGGTAGTGGAGATGCCGCCACGGGGGCGGAAGTCGCCGGTGACCTTGGCCCAGACGGGGTTGGCGGCCTTGACCACGTCGTCGAGGATCTGGTTGACGATGTTCTCCTGAAAGATGCCGAGGTTGCGGTAGGTGAACAGATACTCCTTCAGCGACTTCAACTCGAGGCACAACTCGCGCGGCATGTAGCGGATGATGATGTGGCCGAAGTCGGGCAGACCAGTCTTGGGGCAGACGCTGGT
>CAZPZL010000172.1:0-6158 GCA_964590925.1 uncultured Granulicella sp. | reverse complement strand
CGCACCCGCCGCCGCGCCTCTCGCCTACGATGTCGTATCCATCCGCCCCGCGCGATCTGGCACCTCCGCCGATAGTCGTGGCATCATCACGGAACGCACCGGCATACGAACCACCACCGACGGTGCCTCCTTCGAGAACGCCAACTTGAAGGCCCTCATCGCCAACGCCTACAACGTCAAGGACAATGCCATCGTCGACGTCCCCGACTGGGCCGACTCGGCTCACTACGACATCGACGCCAAGGTCGTCCCCGATCCCGGCGCACCGCCTCCTGCGCTCACCACCCCCCAGCGCCGCCAGATGCTCCAGTCGCTACTCGCCGACCGCTTCCATCTCGTCGTCCACCGTGATACCAAGGACGCCCCCATCTACGAACTCGACCTCGCCAAGGGCGGCAGTAAGCTCCACCAATCCACGCCCACAGACGCCCCCGCTCCTAACGGCCATCCCTCGCCCGTCGGCTTTCCCATGATGTTCGGCCCCGGCAAGGTCTCCGGCCAGTCCATCTCCATCTCCTCACTCACCGACCTGCTCACGGCCCAACTCCACCGTCCCGTCGTCAACAAGACCGGCCTCACCGGCAAGTACGACCTCAACCTCCAGTGGACGCCCGATTGGGCCGACGCCGACGCACCGGACGTCTCCGGCCCGTCCCTGTTCACCGCCGTTGAGGAGCAGCTCGGCCTCAAGCTCACCGCCTCCCACGGCCCGGTCACCACGCTGGTCATAGATCGCATCGAGCGCCCCACCCCAAACTAGAGCAAGATCGGGGTAACATATTATCTAGTCCACATTCGAGCCATAGTGTATGAACCATTGGGCTAGCCAAAGGGGAGCCGCCGCAAAATGACCGAATCCATCCCGTGCCAGCCAACGACTAAGCGCATTCTCCTCAGTTGGAGTGGCGGCAAGGACAGCACCTGGGCGCTTAACCTCCTCCACCAGCAACCCGAGTACGAGGTCGCAGCACTCGTCACCACCATCAATCCGCAGTTCCAACGCGTCGCCATGCACGGCTTCAGCGAAGATCTGTTAGACCTGCAAGCAGCCTCCATCGGCCTCCCGCTATGGAAGGTGAACCTTCCCTTCCCCTGCTCGAACAACGAATACGAATCGCGTATGGCCGTCGTCTGCGCCCGAGCCGGCGCCGAGGGACTCCTCGCCGTCCTGCCTCCTGCCGTCGCCCCCTGTAGTGAGCGCGTAGAGTTCCACTCCTTCTCCTTTGCTGGCCCCATCTTTTCCCGAACCATCTCCGTAATTCCCGGCCAGCGCGTTACACGCGACAATTTCACCTATGCCGATCTTCTCCCTACCACTGTCTCCGCGGGCCCTCATGCCTGACCGACTCACCCAAGGGGCTGTTCCCGTGTGCAGTGAGCTCATCCTCCTGGCGCAATCAGCAACTAGCCGCTTTGTGCGCTCAATTCTCCGCCAGGCTGCGTTAGCCTGCCTGCTGCTCGTAGCCACCTCCGTCGCCACCGCGCAGCAAATGGCCCATCCCGGATGGGTCGGCTCCGGAATCGCGCCAGACCCTTGGTGGAAGCACGCGGTCTTCTTTCAAATCAACCCTCAAGCATCCTCAAACAATTCATTCGGTAATCCGAGCCAAAGCTTCACATCTACGCAAGATCAAAGCTTCAAGGAACTCGCCGCTCGGATGGATTCCCTGCACACGCTCGGCGTCGACGCTCTGCTTCTCCCCATGCCCCCAATGCCCGACGCCAGCAACACCGACGCCAACCTAGATGACTTCGACGAGCTGCTTCATCAGGCCAGCCTGCGCAACATCCGTGTCCTCATCACTTTTCCCGTCTCCGACGTCACTGCCGACCTGCCATCCATCGCCCGCTTCTGGCTCAGCCGCGGAGTCGCTGGCTTTCGTCTCGTCATTCCTACCGGAACCAGCCCGCAGTATGCGACTGTCATCGAGCAGACGCTACGCAAGATCACCGCCAGCGAGGTCGGCGCGCGCATTGTCCTCTCCGATTTCAAACCCGACGCCCCGGCCATTTCGCCGCAACCCATGCCAACCATCGCTTCTCAGCCGTCCAATTCTACAGGCAGCAATACCGCCAATAGCCAGCCGAATCATTCCGCAAGACGTCGAGGGCGCCGCCGAAGCGCTGGCCTCGACACCACCGATTCCGGTGCTCAGCTCCAGATCGATCCGCGTCTCTCTCAGCTCGAACTGCCGGAGGCTGCAAACCTGCGTCCAATACTTGCGCAATCGCTGCTCAAACAAAATATTCTGCTTGATTTTAGCCCCCTGAATCGCAATCCAGACTTGCCCGATCCATACCCAGCGCTGGAGCACGCGATGGCAACTATACTGCTCGCCACCCACTCAGCCGCCATGATCGACCCGGCGCTCGCCGACAAGTCGCTGGCCGACTGGACCGCTAAGCTGAGCGCTCTTCACCACGGCAACCCGACGCTACGCAACGGCTCCATCACTCTGCTGGACTTTGACCGCCAGAACGCTCTTGTATGGATTGTCCGACCGGCTCAGATGTCGGCCAACGCACCTGCGATCGTAGTAGCCTGCAACCTCTCATCCCTGCCACTTCGTCTCTCGCTCGCCTCCGCAGTCCATGGGCTGAACCTGCGCGGCTCGTATCTGCTTACCCTTCTGCGCAGTGACGCAGCGATGGGAGCACAAGATCTCGACTCGCTAACTCTGCCGCCCTTCGCCGTCTACATCGGCGAGCTGCACCGTTGAAATCAGATGTAGCACTGAATCCCCTACCTTTGCCGTTGCTGCCGTTGCTGCTCGAATCCTTTATTATTAAAGTGGGGCAGATAATTCATCCAACATAAAAATGCCTCGCTAAACCCCTGAGCAGAAAGGCTCCATGAGTTCGACCATCTCCCAGCCCGAAGTTCTCACCACGAAATGCTTCCACGCAGCCGTTCGCGAGCTTTCCCCTGCCGTTGCTGTCTTCGATTGCGACGGAACCCTCTGGTCGGGCGACGCCGGAACCGGCTTCATGCGCTGGACCATCGACCGCGGTATCCTCTCGCGCACGGCCATCGACCAGATCGACCGCCGTTATCGAGCATACCTGCGCGGCGAGGTCTCCGAATTGGACATCTGCGGCGAGATGGTGCAAATCTATCAGGGCCTGCGCGATTCCGAGATGCGATCGGCCGCAGCCGAGTTCTTCCGCGCACGCATCGAGACCAACCTCTTCCCGGAGATGCTCGATCTCATCAGCGACCTGCAAACCCGAGGCACCAAGATCTGGGCCGTCAGTTCTACCTGCAACTGGGTCGTCGAAGAGGGCGCGAGCCGATTCAATATTCCTGCAGAGTGTGTCCTTGCCGCGCGCGTCGCCATTCGAGACGGCGTCGTTACTCACCAGATCCTCGACGTACCCACAGACGAAGCAAAGGTCACCTCGCTTGCCCGCGCAGGCGTCACCCATCCAGACGCCGCATTCGGTAACTCCATCCACGACGCAGCAATGCTTGCAATCGCCCGCCGCGCCTTCCCCGTCGATCCCACCCCAGCCCTGCTCGAACGCAGCCTGCGCGAGCATTGGCCTATCTACCTGCCCGCCTCCGCAAGGAGCCAACAGCAATCCTTGACGTAAACACTAGAGCGGATCCCGAACTAGTGTGTTCAGTTTTTTTATCATTCCGTTACGAAGCGGAGAAATCTATAGTTTGTCGTTCGACTACGCCATGCACAATTGCGGGAGCCGCTCAAGCCTACACCAACGCCGCAGCCACACGCTCCGCATGAAGTGCCTGTAGAGCGAATACGCTGAGCGTTCCCTGTTGCAGCGCGGCGATTCCCTCGGCCGCTGCTCGCGCTGCGGCCAGCGTCGTGATCGTGGGAATGCGCGCCAGAACCGCAGCCCGCCGAATCGCCTTCTCATCGAAGAAAGTATCCTGCCCGCGCGGAGTGTTGACGATCAACTGAATCCGATCTCCCTTGATCAGGTCAACCACGTTGGGCCGTCCCTCCTTCACTTTGTAGACACGCTCGGGCTGCAGTCCCACAGCCTCTAAAGCCTCCGCCGTGCCATGGGTAGCCACAAGATGGAAACCCATCTCAACGAAGGTCCGCGCCAACTCGACCGCGCCCGCCTTGTCATGGTCGTTCACGCTCAAAAAGATCGTTCCCTTGACCGGCAGCATCTGTCCGGCTGCGATCTGCGCCTTGGCAAACGCCTCGCCGAAGTTGTCGGCCACGCCCATCACCTCGCCAGTCGACTTCATCTCCGGACCCAACACAGTGTCCACGCCGGGGAACTTGCCCCACGGAAAGACCGGCGACTTCACATAGAAGTGCGTACCCGTGTTCAAATCCTCGCCGCATGCAACAGATTCCGGCAACAACTCCTTCAGCTTGCGCCCTACCATCAGCCGCGAAGCCATCTTGGCCAGCGGCACCCCGGTCGCCTTTGAGACATACGGCACCGTGCGTGAGGCCCGCGGATTCACCTCAATCACAAAGACCTTGCCCCGCTGGATCGCAAACTGAATATTGACCAGCCCAATCACGTTCAACGCCAGAGCCAGCTTGCGCGTGTGCGAGCGCAGCGTGAGCAGCACCTCGTCGGACAGGTCTACCGCCGGCAGCACGCACGACGAATCGCCTGAGTGAATCCCCGCCTCTTCGATATGCTGCATGATACCTGCAATCACGACGTCGGTGCCATCGCACAGTGCGTCCACGTCGCACTCGACCGCGTCTTCAAGAAAATGGTCAATCAATACCGGTCGCTCCTGCGAGTATTCAATCGCAGTGCTCATGTAGCGCAGTACCGCCTCATCGTCGTATGCGATAACCATCGCCCGCCCACCCAGCACATAGCTGGGACGCAGCAGCACTGGGTAGCCCACGCGATTCGCCCCTGCCAGCGCCTCGTCAACTGATGTCACCATTGCGCCCTCGGGCTGCGGAATGTCCAGCTCCGTAATCAGCTTGCCGAATCGCTTGCGGTCCTCGGCCAGATCAATCGACTCCGGCGAAGTCCCAATAATCGGCACACCCGCACGCTTCAACGGCAAGCTCAAGTTTAGCGGAGTTTGTCCACCAAACTGCACAATCATGCCAATCTCCGCGCCGCTGGATGCCTCATGCTCATAGACCGCCAGCACATCCTCCAGTGTCAGCGGCTCGAAGTACAGCCGATCACTGGTATCGTAGTCGGTCGAGACGGTCTCAGGATTACAATTCACCATAATCGTCTCGTAGCCATCCTCGCGCAGAGCGAATGCGGCGTGGCAGCAACAGTAATCGAACTCAATTCCCTGCCCAATACGGTTCGGTCCGCTGCCCAGAATGATGATCTTCTTGCGCTTGGTCGGAGCGGCCTCATCCTCTTGGTCGTAGCAACTATAGAGGTACGGGGTGTAGCTCTCAAACTCCGCCGCACAGGTATCCACCAGCTTGAAGACCGGCTTCACGCCCAGCCTAGTTCGCAGCTCGCGAACTTCTGCCGCTCCGCTCAATCCCCAGCCCGTGGCCAGCCGCTCGTCGCTGATGCCCATCCGCTTGGCCGCGCGGACATCCTCCGCCGACGCTTCCGCCAAATCCACCTCGCCCACCGCCGCGATCTCATCGGTAATCTGCTTGATCTGGCTCAGGAACCACGGGTCCATCGCAGTCAGCCGTGCAACCTCGCGTACACTCATTCCCTTCTGAAAGGCGTAGCGGATATACTCTAGCCGTTCGGGATGCGCCGTCACCAACCGCTGCGTCAAACGACGCGGCTCGATGTCGGTCGCTGTCGCCTTCTTGCCTGTCTCCAGCGACCGCACCGCCTTCATCAGAGCCTCTTTGAAGGTTCGCCCAATCGCCATTACCTCGCCCACAGACTTCATCTGCGGCCCCAGCCCCTCGTCAGCACCGGGAAACTTCTCAAACTGCCACTTGGGAATCTTCACCACCACATAATCAATCGTCGGCTCGAAGCACGCAGGCGTCGCCTTGGTGATGTCGTTCTGAATCTCGTCCAGTGTGTAGCCAACCGCAAGCCGAGCCGCAATCTTCGCGATTGGGAAGCCCGTCGCCTTACTCGCCAAAGCCGACGACCGGCTCACACGCGGGTTCATTTCGATCACCGTCATGCGCCCGTCGTGCGGGTTCACCGCGAACTGCACATTGCTGCCACCCGTCTCTACGCCGATCTCGCGGATACAGGCA
>CAZPZL010000171.1:0-6174 GCA_964590925.1 uncultured Granulicella sp. | reverse complement strand
GCCACCGAGAAGCTTGTGAACGGCGAGGTGATTTTGTACCACTGAATAGTCGGCTGCCCAGCGATGACTCCGCCAAAGTTCAATGTGCCGTTGTTTGCGGGTGTGATAATCCCTGTCCCAACGCCAGTCAGTGTGACGTAACCGGGCGTTGTCCCCGATCCCGCCGTGACGGCTAGCAGCCCCTGACGCGTTCCTGGCTGCGAGGGGACGAATGTGAAGAAGACGGAGCAGGTGGCGTTGTTGCCAGCCAGTGTCGCGCCACAGCTGGTGGTGTAAGTGAAGTCACCGGTGAGCGTCAACGAGAGAGAGAAGGCGGTCGTGCCAGTGTTGGTGATCGTCACAGACTGTGTGTTACCGGAGACGCCGGTAACGACAACAGGATTGGCGAAGTTTAGTGAGGTTGCCGAGAGGCCGAGATTGGTATTGGCGATGGAGCCGTTGGTCGAGGGCTTGGGTAGCGATTCGCCGGTTAGCAGTGCAGTGAGTCCCTGGTCGAGCGAGAGGGTGTCGGCGTCGGCCGAGGGCGTGGTCGCGTTACTGTAGGCGATCTTGAGCGGGCAAACGGTGAGCGGTTCGAGCGTCGCCGGGCAGCCGTCGGTGACAGTGAACGGCGAAGTCGCAGCCAATGTCACCGCAGAGTGCGAGAAAGTGGTGGTCGAATTGTTGGAGAGATAGAGGTAGCGCGCTGGCCGCAAACCGCCGGCGTACTGCGTACCGAAATCAACCTCGGCGGCAGAGAGCGAGAGCGCTGCGGCCTGTCCGTAGGCGGTCATCTGTACGTCACGCGTTCCGATTAACCAGTTCTGCGCGATGGCTCCGTCGTTGCTCGCAGTGTTGGACGCAGTGAGGCCGATGGTGATGTGACAGGAGCCGTTCGGAGCCAGCAGATAGTTGCTGCCGGAGATAGTGCAGTCGGTCGCGGTCTGGGCGAAGGTATAGGCGAGTGTGATCTTGCTGCCGATGTCGAGCTTGGACGGGAAGGTCTGACTCGTTGTGGATAAATTGGTAACGGTGATGGTTCGTTTGACCGCTCCCGATGCCGAACTTACGATGCCGAAGTCCAGTTCCTTGGGCGAGAAGACAACGGGCAAAGCGGTTGTTCCCGATGCCAGCGCGGGTAGCGTCTGCGTTTGTGTGGTGGCGTTGGTGGCGGATACCGTGATGCTGCCTGCTACGGAACCAGTGAGCGCGATGTTGCATTCACCGCCGGAGGCTAGCGTGGTGCCGCAGTTGTTCGTCTGGGTGAAGCCGCTGACCGAAATGTTCAGCCCTGTCGCCTGAGCCGAGCCGAGATTGCGTAGTGTCAGGTTAGGCGAGTCGTCGACCGACAGCGCGAGCGAGGCCGTCGCGGTCGAGACACTGGCAGGAATTGTCAGCTTGGAGAGGTAGGCCGCATAGCCGGTGCAGATACTCCCGCTACAGGCCGAGGTGGGCAGAACCGCACCGTGCACAGTGGAGGGAAACGCCATGGTTGGCGCGTTGTTTAATGGTAGGTCGAAGGTCTGCGTTGCCAGCAGGCCGCCGCTCGTTGTAGGTGCAAAGGCGCCGCCGAACAGTGCGTTGCCGCTGGCGTCAATGGCGACGCTGGTGAAATTTACTGGTGCACTGGCATAGCTCGGATTGGCTGCGGCGAGACCTCCGACGCGCACCGTCTGATCGACCATATTGGCGGAGTTGATGCGCATGGCGAAGCTGTTGCCGATGGTCGAGAGCGGCTCCAGTGGGAGCAGCGGCAGTGTCAGATTGCCATCAACCCACGCCGTGCCAGAGGCTCCCACCGCAACATAAGATTGTGTTCCCGGCGCGAGCAGAGTTGAACTGACAACCGTCTGGCCGTCGAGTGTCAGGCGAACCAGCACCTGATAGGTCTCTGGGGCGAGCGGCGTGGAGACATTCGTCACCGGGAACTGCCCTAGCGAGATCGATCCAGCCATAAGTAGATTGCTATTGGTCGTGTCAATCGCAAGCGAGGTGACGCCCGTGCCTGGGATAAAGGTAGAGAAGGTGATGCCATCGCCCGCCGGAGTCAGCTTGGTGAGGAAGCCGGAGTTCGTGCCAGTTGCCGCCGTCACTAGTTGATTGACCACCAGCGCGGAGACCGTCGGGTAGCCCGACGAGGTAGTCACGCCCGCGATGTAGGCGTCGTCCGACGAATCGGCAACAATCGTATTTGCCGTGGTGCTTCCGTTCTGTCCGCCGAGGTAGGTCGCGTAGAGCAGGGAAGCACCAGATGAGGAAAACTTCTCGACAAATCCGTTCCATGAGCTTCCGCTGGGTTTCGACTGAATGATTCCCTTTGAAGTGATCGGGGCGCTGCCACCGTAACCGGTGTAGACGGTTCCGGTGATGAAGACCGCGTCGGCGGTAGCGGCAATCGAGCTGGCGTCCATATCGGCGCCGCCGCAGAAGGTGACGAACAGAGGCGTACCCAGAGCGGAGCTGAACTTGGCGACGAACGAATTAGTTTGCGAGCCGGTGAAGGTGCGGAAAGCTGCGCCCGATGTCGCCGTGAGCGAGCCGGAGTCGGTCGTTCCAGTAACATAGACGTTGCCCGACGGATCCAGCGCCATGGCTAGTCCCACGTCGTTCTTTGCGCCAATATAGGCTGTCGCCAGCACGGTCGTTGCTGCCGGATCGGTCTCGATGACGCGTACTCCGTCACCCTGATTGACGAGCAGATAGATGTCCCCAGCCGAGTTGACCTGCACCGAGTTGATCTGCCCCGCGTTGGAGACGGCATCGAGTCCGGCGAAGACGAGTTGCTGCGCTCCGGTCTGTGGTGTCGTCTGCGCCTGCGCGCCGGGTGCCAACAGCAAGACAAGCGCGCACATTAGGCTGAAGACAAGCGCAGATATACAGCATCGATTTGCTTGAAAATCCGGCAAAGCGCGCAGCGGTTTACGCACAAGGGGTGTCGTTGCGTTGTTGGTCATAGGATTCACGGTTTGAACAGGTTTCATCATGGTTGTATGGCTGCGGTATTGCGCAAGATGCAGCCTGCCCTCAATATCCATGTTGCTGAGCTAGTTCGGTTGTCCGAATCTGAGAAGTTCTAATAAAGGAACACTATACTGTGTCTTTTTGGGAAAGGGTACTGTTACTTTATAAGACTTGGTTTGGCATACCAACTCGGAAGTACAGGTCAGCTTTTATCCGTCTAACTTTTTGGCTTTAGCGAAATCCAACTCATGGCCTACGGTCTGGACTGAATGACTGAATATAGACCAGACCTTTGGCTCTTGGTTGTGCTGCTAACTAAAGAAACTCCCGAATTTGTTTGTCATTCCGTATGGTCTGCTGTTGTTTCCTGTCACTTTTTCGTACCAGGGAACCGCTCTGATAACACAGAACACTATCAAAATGCTGGAATTCATCCCCTTCCCTTCGTTCAATGGTCAGAATGACAATCCCTGAGACATTACATAAATGGTGAAAATGCGCATCTACCCTGACTGCTTTACATCGGAATCGTTCGGGATGTGCCTGGCTCGCCACTCACGAAGTTGGAAGTACGCCCACTCGATGGGGCTGAGCAGCGGGTAGAGGACGAAGAGTCGATCCGGCAAGGGGAAGATCTGCCACATGCGCGCGCGGTAGAGAATACGCCGCAACAGTTCGCAACGGTAGCGTAGGCTACGGCGCAGACCGAACTCGAAGGCCATCGTTATGGGGTGAGCAATATCGTCCCGGGCCACTAGGAAGTTGCCATCGACCAATATGTGGTCGGCGTAGCGCAGAATGTGCGCGACGGTGCGGTTTTCTGGCGGAAGAAGGCGCGCGCTCCAGTGATCCATTACAAGGTAGCGGCGAACCAGAACGAGCGTTGCGGTCAGCTCAGGTAGAACGTCGTGCTTGGCGGCAAGAGATGCGAGCGAGTCAAGCTCAGGCTTGCACATCCTGCGCGTCAGGGCCGCTACATCGACCAACGACTTCAGGCAGAACCAGCCGTCAAAAGTGCCGTGAACGCAGAGATAGAGAAGGTCCTCATTGGGTGGCAGGGTTTCGACGACGAGGTCGCCGAAGCGGACGCGCCGGCTTGCACCGGCAGGCGTGTTGCAGAGGTTGGAGCCAGACATTGCGCGGTTGCGAAAGAGCGCCCAGTGCAGATCGACGTCGAATCCGGTTGCGGGATTATGGTATGCGTTATCCCTCCAGTGCGCGCAGTAAAAGGCAAGATGTCTCGGCGCGAGACGATCAAGATCGAAGAGTCCGTGATAGCCACAGCCTCTCAGAACTCGGTCTGCTTCGAGAATTACATCTCGCTGGGACCGGCAGCTAGCATTATCGTTTGCGTCGATCAGCAGATCGATGTCGCCCGCAGAGCGCAGACTGAGATTACCAAAGGCCGTTTGCGCCAGCGGCAGTCCCTTCAAAACGTGCACTGCGATGCCGCAGGATTGCAGCAACTGAGCGATGCGGCGGAGTTCCGCCAGCGAGCGTAGACACTGAACGGCGTTAGCCGCGGCGAGCTGTCGCAGCTCCCCGATCACGGCCGCAAGCTCCGGCGCGTACGGCTCTGCAACGCTGGCCTGCAGGTTGCGCGCGACCAACGGAACCAGACGGTGATGGCACGCCAGCAGTAGAAAACGCGCCCAATCGAGTTGCTGCTCGCATAGCTGGACGATGAGCCAACGATCCGACTCTTCCTGTGGCCAGCGCGCGCAGGCCAGTAATAGTTCGAGTTCTGCACGGTTGCCTGCAAATTGCGGCTGCTGCGGTTGCTGCATTCTGCTTCGCCCCTTCTGCGACATTACCTCTGATCTCGCAACGGGTCGAATGCCACGCTGCATCTTTGCTACTCGCTGTATCGTACAGGGAACGCAATATACTGTGCGCAGGGTTGTTATGCAACCTTCGTCACGGATTTTTTGCAGTCTGGGATTTTGGAGGATCAGGTATATGTGCAAGATCGGATCCGACAGCGTCGTAGCCAGGAGCGGCGCAGTCGTAGCAACCGAAGTCAACGGCGAGGTTGTTCTGATGATTCTAGAACGCGACCGCTGCCACGGATTGGGCGAGACCGGCAGCGCAATATGGCACAGGTTGCACAAGCCGATTGCGGTGATGGAGTTGATCTCACAGCTCGAAGCCGAGTTCGACGCTCCGCCGGGCATGATCGAGTCCGACGTATTGCACGCGCTCAGCCAGTTTGCAGCCGAAGGGCTGATCCAGATCATCTCTGCAGGAGAAGCAACAATAATATTTTGTCATCAATAATACTTTGAGAAGTGGTGGCCAGAGACGGGATTGAACCGCCGACGCCGGCCTTTTCAGGGCCGCGCTCTACCACTGAGCTATCTGGCCTTGGCGATACGCAGCGCCTGATCGGGGAAGCCAAGAACACCCGGGCGAGAGCTGGAATCGATCACGCGGATAGCTCCGGCGGACTCAAGCATCTGAATCAGTATAGCAACCTCTTCGCTTTGCGCCAACTTAGCAACAGATTATTGAGTAATTCGAGAGCTTTTAGCAATTTGCGATGGTTGCGCCTCTGGCAAACAGACGCACTTCGACAGAGAGTAAGAGGCAATCACATTGTGGTAAGCGAGAGCCGGTGCAATACCTGGGAATGGATACAGGCTCTCAGGCTGCGCGAACCCAACTGCTCGGAGCGGCGGATTGCGTCTGCTTCTTGCGCTGTCCCACGTTGAATCGGTCCACCATGTTTTGCAATCCCAGCGCCAGATCGAAGAGCTGTTCGCAGGATCGCGCTGACAACTGTGCTCCGTCGGCCGAGTCCGTGGCCAGCTTGCTGATCTGGCCCATGCTGGCGTTGACCTCTTCGGTTGCTGAGGCTTGCTGGGTAGCAGCGGAGGCGATCTGCGCCACCATCGTGCCCACTGTGTCGGCCTCGCGAATGATCCGCTGGATCGACTGGCCCGCCTCGCCGGTTGCCGCCACGCCCTGCTCGACCACCGCGGTACCAGAGCGCATCTGTCGAATCGCATCGGCGGTCATCGACTGCACGTTTTCGATCACAAGAGCAATCTCTTGCGTTGCAGCGGCGGTTCGCTCGGCCAACCGGCGCACCTCACCTGCGACGACGGCAAATCCCCGGCCCTGTTCGCCCGCCCGAGCCGCCTCAATGGCAGCATTCAATGCCAGCAGGTTGGTTTGCTCGGCAATCTCGCCGATTACGCCCACAATCCTGCCAATCTCATCAGAGCGCGATCC